>JAAUSC010000246.1 GCA_012031965.1 Scytonema sp. RU_4_4 | reverse complement strand
GATTGGATATTTTGGGGACAAGCAGATTTAGAGTCTGATCCCCGGACTGATATCCCATTGCTGCTAAAGCATGTGTTCCTGGCGTAGATGCAGTTGCAGGTTGGCGACAAAAGCGTGGTGACGGCAAAATTTTTGCTTCTAAATTTGCCAACCACGCTTGTCGTTTTTTCCTTGGTTTAAAAATCCATGATATGAACTGGATTAAATTAGTCCGCCGTGATTTATTGGCTAATTTACCTGTTGAAAAAATTACCCATCGCTATTTATTAGCAGTACTGGCAGCGCAAGGATATCACATCACAGAAGTTCCTACTCCTTGGCATCCTCGGTATTCTGGAAAAAGTAAATTTGGCAAAAAGCGTCTTTTGACTTCCGCTATCGATTTTGTAAAATTATGGTGGTGGTTGCAAACTGAGGGTCGTCTCATTAATCGAGGCGATGAGAAACAGATGAATCTAGGAACAATCCCGATAGTCGATTTAGTGAGTGAAAAATAAGTCTTGCATATCACGATGATAAGCTGTTTTGCATTAAAAATGCAAAACAGCTTACCACTAAAAAAATGAGTGTTACTATCTCAAAAGAAAGCGATCGCTATCCTTAACAACAGCAAACCAGATGTTAGAAACAGTAGCTTAGTTTGTCGCCGTTTTGAAATTTATGAATATTAAAGATAAGCATATCCTAGTGGTCACTTCCGTCTATCCGATGACGGCTGATGGCAATCATGGTGCTTTTGTACGGGAAGCGATTTTACGCTTGCAACCAACGGGGGCTAAGTTTACAGTATTTGCCCCCGCTTACGAGGCTTGTAAAAGTCATGTATTAGACGGCGTTAAAATTTACCGTTTTCGCTACTGTCCAAAACGCTTTGAAAATCTTGCCCGCGATGGCGCTCCTACCAAGTTGCAAAGACAGCCTCTTTATTTGCTAGCTGCGGCTCTGTATATCTTTCTAGGTACATTGCAATTGTTTTGGGTGTGTCGCAAAGAAAAGCCAGACCTACTCCAGATTCATTGGCCCTTCCCTCATGGATTGATGGCTTTGCCTGCCAACATTTTATTAGGTATTCCAATGGTGTTCAGTTTTCACGGAGCCGAACTGATGTTAGCAAATAAGTTCGGCTTTGTCGCATATATCTTGCGCTGGTTATTACCCATTGCTAAAGGTGTTACAGCCAATTCTTCTTTTACTTGCGGGCTGATTCGTAAACTTTACGATGAGCCTGTTAGCGTTATTCCCTATGGTCTGACTATTGAAGCTAAACAACCTAAACAAGATCCACCACAGGAAGTACCTAAGCTCTTGTTTGTAGGTAGGCTAGATGAACGCAAGGGTCTGCGATATTTATTGCAGGCTTTACCTTTAGTTTTGACTCAAAAATCAGTACACTTGCGAATTGTGGGTAAGGGAATTCTCGAACAGGAGATAAAATCCCAGTGTCACACTTTAGGATTAGATAACATAGTTGATTTCTTGGGATTTGTTAGTAAAGAAGAACTAGCTGACGAATACGCTGGGTGCGACATCTTTGTATTGCCAGCAATTGTAGACAGCAAAGGTGATACTGAGGGTTTGGGAATCGTGATGATAGAGGCTTTAGCTCACCAAAAGCCTGTGATTGCTAGCGCTGTTGGGGGAATTACAGATGTCATTCAATCTGGTATCACAGGATTGCTAGTTCCAGAAAAAAATCCAGAAGCTCTAGCACAAGCCATCCTCACCTTGTTATCAGATCCCCTTAAAGCTACAGAAATGGGACAAAAAGGTTTGGCAGATGTCCAAATCCGTTTTAGTTGGTCTCGCATTATCCCCATGTGGGAGCAAGTTTTTGCTACGGCTCTGGATTCCTGTTTAAATGAAAAAACTCCTGAAAGAGTTGTATAGTAATCATTTTTTTAAAATGTCACTTAAGCACGATTTTAGAAAACTTTATCATAACTATAGTCCACCAGAATTGTAGAAATAATGATGCAACCCCGTTTATCTGTATCTAGTGGAGTTCTGACTACTCTCGTAGCAGTCCCCTTAGGTGTAATGGGGATTCTCTCTGTCACCATTCTTTTGCCAGCTTTGAAAGATCCCCAGTCAAGAATCTACTATTCAGGTATAGGTTATCCTGCTCTGCAACGTGTGGCTGGTAAACCAATTAAAGTCCAGACTGTCCCAGTCACGACAAAAAGTTTAGAGGATAGTTTAGCAGCTCCAGGCGAATCTGTTCCTCTACAGGAAGTAGATGTCCGCCCTCTGGTGTCAGGACAAGTAGAAAAAGTTTACGTAGCCGAAGGACAACGGGTGCGTCGTGGTCAACCTCTGCTTCAATTACAAAAAGCGCCTTTTGAAGACCGGGTGAGTACGGCTCGCAACAATGTCGCTACCGCTGAAAAGACCCTTCAAGTTTTGCAAAGCTCTGCACCTGAAAGATTGCTCGATTTACAAGAAAATGTCAGGACTGCCCAGGCAAGGCTATATGCAGCGAACACTAGGCTAAAAGCAATTGATGCCTTAGCAGAGCGAGAAGTAAAAAACAATGTTGCGGCTGCTCAAGTGAGGCTGAAGACGGCTGAAAACAAACTGCAACAACTTAAATCGTTAACACAGCAGGGAGCCGTTTCCAAATTTCAGCTATACGATATGCAAGATACTTATGCGACTCGCAAAAAAGAACTATTAGCTGCTCAACAAGGAGTTCTTGAAACCGAAAATAAGCGATTTATTAACCGAGATTTCAACATTACCCGTGAAAACGATTTGATTTCTGCTCAGCAAGCACTGGAGCTTGCCCAGAAAACTCTAGATAGAGAGCTGGTAGATGCTCGCCTGAGGTTGGAAAACAGAAAAATAGAACTACAGGAGGCGACGAGAGACTTAAACAGAACGGTCATTTATGCCAGTACCAATGGTCTGGTTAGTAGGGTCAATATTCATGCAGGTGAAATAGTAGATTCACGTAGCAACGATCCTCTGGTCACTCTGGCTCAGAATACTGTATTTAAGGCTTACATCGACCAAGCGCGACTCAACGCCGTTAAGGTAGGCGACAAGGCTACAGTTCGTTTGCTAGCCTATCCCGGACGCACCTTCAGTGGGCGGGTAATCCAACTCAACCCCACAGTCGAAACCGATGCAACCAAACCTCGCAAAGTTGGCATTGACCGCCAGTATACCTATTCTGTCTGGGTTGCGGTGAATGATTTGCAAATGCCTCCAGGGTTGCAAGGTTATGTTGATTTTGACCAAACCAACGCCCGCTTAGTCATCCCAGAAAGTTCCGTGACCCATTTTTCTGCTGGTGAAGGTATGGTGATGGTTGCACAAGCAGGCAAAGCTGCGGTCAAAAAAGTGAGGGTAGGTAGGAAATTTGACAACCAACGGGAAGTACTAGAAGGCTTGAAGCCAGGAGAACTGGTAGTTCTGTTTCCTGGCGCATTGCATCCTGGTGATCTCATTGACAGCCAGTTTGCTGACTTTTTTGAACCTGATCATCAACAGGACGCTAGTAAAGGTTCACCAGCAAGTGCAGAATCAAGACTATCCCCCGCAACGCCACCAGAAATTCTACATCATACTCCCACATTTCCTCCACACACCCACGAAAACCAGTCTGCACAATTATCCATTGCTGAGGGTAGGTAGTAAATTATTTGCTCTCTCTTTCTCACCTACTGTCATGCGAGGAGTTTCCGACGTTTCCGTGAGGTTTTATGAAAAAGTTGGCTGGCTGGCTTAACTGGTTAAATCGGGAAAAAATGACTCTTTTCATAGGGTCTCTAGTTTTACTTTTCGGAGCAATTTTTCCTTGGTATCGTTTACCAACTCAAACATTAACAACTTTCGGCACAAATATTGATTTCACAAATCTTGGTAGAGTATTGGCAGCGATGTTTGCCATTCTGGGTTTGGCATTCACTTTTTTGTTTAGTATTAGTTGCGCTCCTCGATTACTTTTTTGGATTGCTTTACTAACAGTTTTACTCTTTCCTTATTTCGTAACGACTTGGAGTCCAAGTGTTACTTTTATAGCATCAAGTTACTACAACCAAGGGGAAAGTTTATCAAATCATGTCAATAGCAATTTTTCAGAAGTTCAAGCACAGTGGAAACAGAATATATCTCTAGATAAACCAGACTCTCCACCGACAATTTTTGAACTATCTATTCAGGACAGTCGATTTTTCCAAATGCCTTCATGGGAGAAAGTTCTGCAAGATGGCTTTGGCTACAAAAATAGCTTTTTTAGCTTCATTGGTAAAGGTTGGGGTTTTAGTCTGATTGGACTAGTTATTAGCTTGATTGGATTTTATTTGGTAGAAGAACACCAAAATCTAAACGTTTTTATTAAAGATGTGAGTTTGTTACTCCCTCAAACTTTATTATTGTTAGCTATTATTTTATTTTATCTAGTTGGAGTGAATATTATTAATTATCAACTTGATACTCAATTTGCGAAAGGAGAATATTATCAAGTTATACATACTAGTAAAACCTTGGCATCATGGTATCCCCCTTTACAAGGAGATGAAGCTTTTTTAGAGCGTTTGGCAAAAGCAGAGTTTTATGCAGATGAAGCAGAACCAGCTTTGCTTAACTTTGTTAAAGGACTAGAACACTACAAATTAGCTGAATTTCAGCAAGCAGAAAACTACTTTCAAAAGTCTTTGGATATCCAGCCAAAACTCTTTTTAGTGAGGGGATATCTTGCCTCAGCAATGCTCAATCAAGGAGTGAATTATCTCAACGACTCTAATACGAAAAACCCAGGAATAGCAGCAGATTTTTTTGAGAAGATATTGCAAATTTTTCCCGTTCATGTAGAGGCTCTTTATGATTTGATGTTGGCTAGAGTTGTGAATGGAGAATTTCAGAAATCAGCCGATGCTGCTAAACAAATCATAGAGGTGCAGCAATATTTTCAAGAACCGAGAATTGGTTTGCTGGGACAAGCTTATCTGCACTTAGCTTGGGCTGAATATCACAATGGCGATGTTAACAAAACTTGGGAACGGTATCGCCAATCACTTGATAGTAAGACTTGGAATAAATCTTCTAGGGACGAGAAGTAATGAAAAGGTTAGAACGGTGGTTGCCATTGGGACTGGTATTAACCTTGGGACTTTTGCTAGGGATGTTGGGGTTTTCTATTTGCGAAAAAATACCCGTTTCCGTAGATCGCGTTGTTTGGTCACAACAAGCCCAATGGATTGCTCCTCAAACACCAACTTACCGTTTTTATGCCCGTCACACCTTTTATTTGCCGGATAGTGCCAAGGCGGGTTGGCTACGGCTTAGCGCCGATAATGACTTTATCATATACGTCAACGGACGCCCGGTAACGAAAGAAAACACTATTACCAATACTTCTCGCGGTTTAGGTGCTGGGCTAGTTATGCCGTTTCAAAATTTCAATGACAGTAATAGGTATATAGCTAAGACAGCCGGAGCCAGTTTTTTACTTGCCAGTTCCAAAGACTGGAAATTGACAACTTATGTAGACCTAACTTCATACTTGCGTTTAGGGAAAAATGTCATTGGCTTGGAGATTCAAAAAGGACAAACAAATCCGCGTGTCGTTGTTGAGGGAGCTGTTTATCCTATAGCTGGTGTCAACCCAATGATTCTGACAACAGGAGTCAGTTCTTGGCGAGTCGCGAATCTGTCGGAAACCCACCAATCACTTCAATGGTTTGATGTGGATTTTCCCGATGTAAATTGGTCAGAAGCTAAAGTGCTTGGTTCTGTTAAAGAAGCAACCTACAGTCGGTTAAGTAAAAGTTTATTTGACCGCTCCCTACAGGGAAATTGGATTACTGGAAATCAAAGTTCTAAAAAAGAGGTATGGCTAACAGGTGTGTGGCAAATACCACAAACTCCGATTTCTCATGCTTATATTCGCTTTGCTGGGAATAGCGAGTATTCCCTATTGCTTAACGGTGCTTTGGTTAAGCATTACGGAGTAGAAGATAGCAAAAAGTTACATCTAGTGGAAGTGACACAACTTCTGCAACCAGGCAACAACATCTTAGCAGTGAGGTTGGCTCATCCTCTTGAGGTAACATTGGCAGGAAGCAATCCTATGAATCCCAATGGTTATCTTGGCTTTTTCTTTGATGGATGGGCGGAAACAGAAAAAGGTGAGATTATCGGGACTATTGCTACTGATAATACTTGGAAGACTTTGAAGGAGCTAGTACCTGGTTGGGCAGAAGGTAAGGGTTCTGGACAACCTGCAACTCTTCTGGGTTTACCTCAACCGCAAGAGTTTCGGCGCAGCTTGGGAGATAACGCCTATATGCTCAATTACCCAAATTACTTATGGCATCACAGCCTTTGGCAATTGGGAGGGATTGCCTTTGCTTTGGTTTATGCCTCGATTTTAGGCTTTTGGCTGGGACGTCGGGATAGTTGGTGGGATAGCTTGAGTGCAGGAGCCGCAATACTTTCACCAGGAACTCTATTTTTAATCGGCATTGGTTTACTCAAACACCGCTATGCAGAGGCAGAAATGGGGTTGTTGTTTGCTCAACCAAAAAGCAATTACCTAATATTGCTTGGGTTTGTGAGCATCATATTAGTCACTTTGCTATTAAGTCAAATCAAGAGCAGATTAGGGACATTACCTTATTGGAGTTTATGGTTTTTCTTTGGGGTAGTTGCCATTGCTGGCTTGGGATTTATGGTGGGAGGAAATGTTTTCCTAATTCTGCTTGTTGTTGCAGGGATTATAGCCTTAACTAGCAATTTGAGATTTCGGATTTTTGATTTTGGAACGAGGGTTTTCGGTCATTGGTTGACGCCAGCATGGCAATTCTGGGGTCAATGGTTATTGTTGGTGTTGATTGTTAGTATTGGTTTTGGACTGAGGGTTTATCACCTCGATTTTATCGACTTGGATACAGATGAAAATACATCCCTAGATGCGACTAGGGGTATTCTTCGCACAGGCGCACCCATAGCGACTTCTGGCATTTGGTACACTCGCGGTCCTTTCTATCACTACCTACTAGCTTTGTGGTTACGACTAGTAGGAGATTCTATTGTAAATGCCCGATTCTTATCTGCACTTTGGGGTACGGCTACTCTAGTTTTAGTCTATATTCTTGCTCATAAAGTAACCGGCAAAGTATGGATTTCTTTGCTAGTGACGGCTGTTTTGGCTATAGACCCTTGGCACCTTTGGTATTCTCGATTTATCCGTTTCTACCCAGTTCTACAATTTATGACCATTCTCTGCTTTTGGTCATTTTTAAAGGGTTTTATTGAGAAGGCAGGAAGGTGTTATCAATATATTTTTTTCATTGGTTTAACTATCAGTCTACTGACTCAGGAAATTAATTTAACAATTTTGCCAGTGTTTCTCATCGGGTTTCTTTACTTCTATCGCCCCTTTAACTTATTTAATGACTGGCAGATTGTCCTGGGTTGCATAATGACGCTAGTCATTTTCATATATAACTTGGGTTTTGCTGTTATAAAGCTTTTGAATCCTTTGCCAGCCTTATCTGATTCTACAGCCTCTTATCTCAGGCTTCATTTTTCTGATGTTACAAATTTATTCGCTGTTTTCCTGATTGGTCCTGACAGGATGCGTATAATTTACACTTTGTTTTTCTTTGCTGGTTTTATCTATTTTATAAGACAAGGTATAGGTAAAGTTATTTTTTTATATAGTAGTATACTTATCAATTTATTATTAGTGACTATTTTGGCTTATGATTTGGCAGAACGCTATGTTTATGGGATTTATCCGTTGTTTATTTTCCTGTCTATTTATGGTGGTATTTCCATCATGAAAAGCCTGAGTATAAGACTGCAATTCTTGTTAGAGGGTTTGTTACCTTTCAGATTGATTTCTCTCAGTTGCATTATCCTAATACTGATAGGCAATATACAACCAGGCAGAGTGTTAGCTAGCTATCAAGAGTCTCTGAACAGACACAATACTGAGCTATTTGATTATATCCGTATTCACAAAAAACCAGGTGATGTCGTTATTTCATCAGTTTCTTCTTTTGCGCCAATTAGCTCTGTTAAATTAGATTACTTTCTATTTACACCTTTAAAAAGAGAAAGTTTTGATGCAACCTATTGGCGTGACGGTAGGTTAATTGACCGTTGGGGAGGTGGGGTAGTTATTAACAATATAGATCAGTTTAATCGCATTTTAGAAAAATCGCAGCGCGTTTGGATTCATGTAGATGATGTTAGAGATTCCAGAGTTACGCCTGAACTACGTCAATATCTTAAAATCTTGGGTAAACCAATTTTTGAAACTTTTGGTACTCGTCTACGACTTTGGCAACCAGAAGATGGATTACCAACTCGAATCCCCAATGAGGGAAAAGATTTAGGAGCTTATTAATAACATTTTTGATTATGAAAGTGAGGATAAAGTCATTATTAATGATTAGTGATTGAATTATGATTCAGCAAATATTAATTGATTTGAAAACATGAAAATAAAAGTCATCACAGTTATCAAAACAATCGTCAGTATAGGTCTATTAGCATTAATATTCACTCGTATAGATTTCAATCAAGCATGGGAGCAATTTAAACATCTCTCTTTGCCTTTTATAATTTTTGCCTTACTCTTCTACACAGCTTGTCAATGGTTGAGTTGCTGGCGCTGGCTGGTGGTTCTCAATTCCAGCGGTCATTCAGCACCGATGAGCAGTCTGCTTAGCAGCTATTTTGCCGGGATGTTTCTGAATATTTTTCTACCAGGCGCTCTTGGTGGGGATGTTTACCGAGTTTATCGAGTTGCCAAACACACAAAAGACTCAGAAGTAGCACTCGTATCAGTATTTTTAGAACGATTTACAGGTTTGGCTGCTTTATCAGCTTTGGCTTTAATTGGTCTTCCTCCTGCTTTTAAGCTAGTGGGACGTTGGGATATTATTCTACTATTTCTTATCTGTGTAGGAAGCTTAGTAGGAGCAGTTTTACTGATATCAAGTCCTCAGTTGTTGATGTGGGCAGAACCTTGGCTGATCAAGTTTCGCCTTAGCGCTGTAGCAGCTCGTTTTGCCAAAATTCAAATCCTGTTGCGAAAATTCGCTCAACATCGACAAGCTCTAGTTTTATCAATGAGTCTTTCACTATTACTACAGCTAGCTATAGTTTATTATCACTATCTCATAGCTCAACAGTTGGAAATTCCCATTTCTTATTTACAACTTTTAGTATTTATTCCCATCATCGTCGTAGTTACTTTACTCCCCATCTCTTTAGGAGGGTTGGGTTTAAAAGAAGGTTTATGGGTATATTTATTCAGTCGGGTTGGTTTGACTGCAGAACAAGCCCTACTATTATCTGTGATGATTACCGCGTTAAGTTGGCTGTTGAGCTTGCCAGGGGCTGTTATCTTGCTTTTGGATTCTACAGGATTTCAACTGATAATGCAGGGAAAGCAGGGGGAAAACAGAAGTAGGGGAGTCGGGGGACAAAGGGGAAGAAATCGTGTTGGATGCTCTGGTCGGATAATTTATTTTTTTGGAGTTCCCTTAGA
>JAAUSC010000245.1 GCA_012031965.1 Scytonema sp. RU_4_4 | reverse complement strand
TAAAAAAGGCCAATGATTACCAGGAACTTGACAAATAGCGTAAATTTTTCAGATTGGTTTTGTAAGGTTGGAGTTGTCCAATCTTTGCGATTAAGTCCTTTTTCTGACTGTACAAATAGGGTGGGGATGTGAACGGGGACTGTAAAACCAGGAACCTGCATCACTTCCTCAAAAATTCTATCGCGAGCCGCATGGTAAATTTACTGCCCCAACTTCCATCCGGTTTTTGTTCAATGCTTGCTTGAAAGACTTGCTGTTGTAAGGGACTCCATCCTTGAAACTGGTTTAACTGACGCGCTTGCTGTTGGGCTTCCTCGTAACTAGCAAATGGTCCCATACCTTTGAGAAAGGACAAAAATGAGTACAAAAAGGGAAAAGTGACCTTGAAAAAGCTGGGTATTTTCCAAATAAAAATGGGGTCAACTAGAACCATACTCCGCAAACGCTGCGGATTCACTCTTGCCCATATAACAGCTAGTTTACCTGTCCATGAGTGAGCAACAACATGAGCAGATGACCATCCTAAGCAATCCATTAGTCCTTCTAAGTCGGCGATCGCACTCTCAAAACTATAGTCCTTTTCTGGCTTGCTACTCTCACCATGACCGCGCATATCTGGCGCGACGATATGGTAGTCTGGCGCTAGGTCATCTCCTAAGCTAGACCACACCAGAGCATGGTCGGCTAAACCGTGTAATAGGAGTAAAGGTTCTTGACCTTGGTTCCATTCTAAATAAGAAAGTTGGATATCAGGCGTTGACAAAGTTTGACGTACAGGCATTATCGGAATAAAGGAGCCTTTACCAGAGGATGACACACACTTAGACATCATAGACGCTAACGTGCAGGCTCTCAATCCATTGATAGCGCATGGTGGCGAATGTGCTCCTCAATAAAACTGGCGATGAAATAATAACTGTGGTCATAGCCTTCTTGATAACGCAAGTTTAGCGGCTGATTAACAGCCGCACAAGCTTGCTCGAACACCTCAGGTAGCAATTGCTGGGTCAGGAATTTATCAGCAGTACCTTGGTCAATGAGAATGGGACTGTGATATTCCATCTGTTTGACCAATTCACTAGCATCGTAAGCACGCCAACTTTCCTTATCCTCACCAAGGTATTGGCTAAAAGCCTTTTGACCCCAAGGACAGCGCATTGGTGCGGCGATGGGTGCAAAGGCTGATACTGATTTGTATAAGTTTGGATTTCTCATAGCACAAACAAGCGCACCATGTCCCCCCATTGAATGACCGAAAATACCTTGTTTATCCGGTTGTACAGGAAAATGTTCGGCAATTAAAGCAGGCAATTCTTGCACAACATAGCTATACATTCGGTAATGAGATGCCCAAGGTTCAACAGTTGCATCTACATAAAAGCCAGCACCAGTGCCAAAGTCCCAGTCGTCTTCTTCACCAGGAATACCAGTATTGCGGGGGCTAGTATCCGGTGCAACCAGCATTAAACCGTATTTTGCTGCATATTGTTGTGCTCCGGACTTTACCATAAAGTTTTCTTCTGTGCAAGTCAAACCGGAAAGGAAATAAAGAACTGGTACTGGTTTTTGAGTGGCTTGGGGTGGCTGATAAACGGCAAAACGCATTTCCCCGTTGCAGGTGGACGAGAGATGACTGTAGAAGTCGAGTCTACCACCAAAGGATTTATATTCACAGATGAGGTTGAGCTTAGTCATTAGTGATGAAATTTGCTTACTCTCACTATGACTATAAAAACCGAACAAATACCAGAAAGCTACCCAAAAATGAATAGGAATGGGTAGCTTTGTCTATAAATTAAGTTACAGTTCCTTAGCCTTCAAGGCGAGTGATGATATGAATTGTGGAATGAGCTAAAATCCAGGTGGTAGAAGCACCTTATCAACTTCAATAATCACACCATTCTTCGCTCTGATAGAAGGATGCTTACCAATAGCATTATTCAGCTTGACTGTACCGTCTGGGTCAACAGCTATTTTGATCTGGTCGCCTTCAACAGTTGTGATTGACTGACCATCTAGCTCTTTAGCGTCTTTAGCCTTGATTTCACGAGAAACCAAATGATACTTCAACACTTTCAGCCGGTTTTGTGGCTGGCTATATCGCTGAAACACATCTTTAGGTAAAGCATTAAAGGCTTCATTGGTTGGAGCAAAAATTGTGAAATAACCCGGTTGCTTCAAATCTTTCAGAAGACCTGCTTGTTTCAACTCATCATAAAGATTGGCAAATCTACTATTTTGGGCAAGAGTATCAGCGACGTTTTTCTCAGAGTTACGATAGGGATAGCTACGATGAGCAGATGGCTGAAAAAGAGCTGGGGGAGGATAGAACCGGGCTAAAACAGGAACACTAATGAGGGTACTAGCACCAGCAATTCCTGCAACACAAGCCAACTTCTGGAACCAGCTTTTGCTGATTAGGGCATTGAGACGATTTTGATTAGGCATAAGACATAAAAGAAGTAATTGAGTGACACGTAAACTCTTTGACACTTCCCCGACATCTCGTCGTCGGAGATTTTTAGGTCGAACCTGTCTTTTCTGATTTGATGGACACGAATCAATGACAGGGAAGGCTGATGCCAGTCGCTACAACGTAGAGGAGAATACCAACGTAGTGTCTTTCGCAACATACTAGCACCCCTATAGGAAGCGGTTACGTGTCTATAGGAACCTCAGCAACCGCTAGCTTTCCAGGGGTTTTCCTCCCCTACTCGTGGTCTTACAATTCATGCTCAGCCAAGTTTTAGTCTTAATGCTAACTACAACCCACTCAACGGTCATTCCGCAAATGTTTTTTGCATGGTAGAAGACATTTTCGTGGTTCTGGTTCTGAGCAAAGAAGATGCTGCTTGTTTCCCACACAACTTTCCTCAATGGTTGCAACTAGTTGTTCAACCTAATCTCTATTTTTATTTCTATGGTTTTTTTCCCTTAATTATCATCTCGCCTTATAATTTTAAACCCGAATTCTTAATGTATTGTTTTTTGGATCATAAAATTTAACACATTATTGACGGACATTAATGACAGTTAATCGGTACTTTAATAAATCTTAATATTAATGACTAAATAAAGAATTCAGGAGGGGAGCCACGCCTACGCTCCACCTCCGGTTAAAATGCAATTAAGAGGAGTACTATCGCACCACCTAATTGAAGACTACCTTGTCGTTAACTTCTTCCTTTGAAGGAATCAAGCCATTCTTGGACTTGTGTTCTGGCAATGTCACGAGCACCTAAACCAAACGCCAATGCAATGGCAACGGCGATCGCCCCCAGTAAAAGTCCAAAAGCTAAATTCACAATATCACTGGCAACACCAATCTGTTGAAGTGCCATTGCACAGACAAAAGCAATGATCGCAATCCGGGTGATCTGTCCCAAAATCCGTGCTTGGCGATTGCCAGAACTGGTAATGATATTGAAAGCAAGATTCGCCAGAAATAAACCAATGGCGAATACGATTAATCCTGCCAAAATTCGCCCCAGTATGATCACAATACCAGCTACCAATGTTGTTAGTGCCGGAATGTTGAGGATATTAACCGCTGCCAAAGTTGCAAATAGCATAATGCCGACAAGGACAATAGTGCCGGCAATTTCCGATGGGGTACGGCTTGGTATTGCGGATACTGTTGGTTCTTGTGGAGTGACGACTCGTTTAGTAGGTAATGGCAGACCTATAACAGAGAAAATGTTGTTAAATCCTATACTTGTCAGGATATTAGTCACCAGTTCGCCAACAAACCGTCCAATGAAATAGGCAACAATCAGAATAGCTATTGCTGTAAAGATAGCGGGCAGTGCATTAAGAATCTGTTGCAGCATTGCGATCGCCGGTACAGAAATCGCTTGAATCTGCAGTTGATTGAGTGCTGCAATTGCGACAGGAATTAAAATCAAGACATAGACAATTGTGCCGATAATCATAGATAGGGATTGCGTCCCTGGAGCGGCACTCAATCCAAAGCGACTTCCTAAATTGTCAACTCCTGTTGTCGCCAGTAAGTTTGTGACAATGCGACGCACCACATTAGCCACAAACCAGCCAATCACAGCAATTAACGTTGCACCCAAGATATTGGGTAGAATTGAGATAATCTGTGTGACAAGAACTTGTACTGGTTCTAATGCCTGAGTTAACCCTAGGCTATCAAGCAAGGGAATAAGAAAGACTAAAAAGATAAACCAATACAGAGCATTGCCAATCGTTTCGCTCAAAGACAACCGATTGAGACTTGGCGTATTGTCTTGTGGTGGATTTAATCGTTCATCTACCCGCAACGCTTGCAGTCCGCGTACCGTTATCAGCTTGACTAGAGTCGCTACTAACCAGGCGATTCCTAGGATAACGACTGCACCTGCAAATCTGGGTAAGTAGTCACCAATTTGATCGAGAAAACTGGTTAGCGGCTGAGAGGCGACCCTAAGTTGTAGCGTGTCTAAAACGGCAACTATTGTTAAAAGTAGGATGCCCCAAAAGACTAAGCCGGAGATAAATGTCTCCACTTGCGGAACATCCCGATCACCTGTGATCCCTGCAGCAATTCGGTTGTCTATATCAGTGCGTTTGAGCAGGGAGCGCACTACAGCAGATGCAATAGCAGCAATTAGCCAGCCAATTAACAAAATGACGACTGCTCCCAGCAAACGGGGTAGAAAATTAAGCACCTGTTGTAAACTTGCTTGCAGGTAACTCATCGCATCGGGTTGTTCCGATGGTAACGTTGGCGATTGTGCTAAAAAATTTTGCACCCTCATTGATAAACCAACTCCCATCACCTGGGTTATTTCTTGCCAAGTTGTATTCATGGTTGTTGTTCAAAATTAAAGTTGAGTGTTATTACAGAAAACACTGGAGATGCTTCTGATGTGGATTGTCCTGATTATCCTACACTCCCGTAAGTTTACCAGTGTTTTGTCTACAAATTTACTCGTAAATTTTTACAGACAAATGGATACCAAGAATGACTTTTTACTTTGTTATTTCTGCTCTCTTGTTATTTCTTATTTAGTTTTATAAAAAAATAGTTATACAAGAATATATGATTCATAACATGTATAGAGTTCAATACTTAATTGAGTGGTCATATTTTATAAATCTGTGTGCCGTGTAGAATTTCGCGTTACTCTAAATGCAGCCATAGTAAAACAGATGTGGAATGTCTCAAGTCTTTGAACAATCAATTCAAATTAATGCTACAGCCACGACTGTAGAGCGCTGCATTACCGAACATGCTCTCATGCATCGGTGGCTTAACCCTGTCTTGCGTTGTGAACCTGTTGGTCAGTGGAGTACCAATGTTGGTAGCAAAAGTCGGTTTGTCATTCAAATACCAGTCATAAAACCGACATTGGATAGTACAATTGTGGAAAGACAACCTGGTTTAATTGTATGGGAGTTCCAGGGTTTTTTCAAGGACGCGATCGCTGGGAATGCCAACCCATAGACAAAGGAACATGCCTCGTTAACCACTTTGAATTCCAGATTCCCAACCCTATTGTGAGTTGGGGTTTCAAAACCTTTGCTCAAAATTGGACAAAAGAAGATATGCAAGCTCAACTGCGTCGGCTCAAGCGCGTTGCAGAGGAAATACAACAAGGCTAATAACAGTTCTACAGAGAACTTCATTGCTCAAAACTCAACACGACTCAATGTTTAGTCAGTCCTTTTAAGCAGAGTCAGTATCTGCCGAATTGTAACAGCATCTTGGGCTTGGGGAGCTTTTGTCAGATAAGTTTCCAAGTCGTTAGCAGCTTGAGTAAAAAGACCGAGTTCGTAGCACAAAAGACCGCGATCGCGCAGTTCTAGCGGCGCACCAGGAAACAGTAGTAAAATCCGTTCAACGGCTGCTAAAGCTTTCTCCAACTCCTGTTGATTCAGATAAATATATTTCAGATTTGCCAATATTCGTGCTAAAAACTGCCTCTTACTCACTGCGGCTAAAAATTCTGGTTGCAGCTGCACTGGTTGTTGATAAACTTGATTCAGCCGTTCTTGACAATCTTGTGGAAACATGACTTCACCACAATTGAACGCATCAATAAAAATCTCCGTATCTGGAATATCAGGACGAATCAGAAAATGTCCTGGCATTCCCACCCCCACGATAGGAAAGTCTACTCTTCGGGCGACTTCCAGGTAAACAAGTGCTAAGGTAATAGGAATTCCTAACCGACGATCAATGACATCACTTAACAAGCTGTTGCGAGGGTCATAGTAATTTTTCTCATTCCCCGCAAACCCCAGATCATCGTAGAGATAATGATTGATACTTTGAATAACTCGCAGGGGATATCTTTGGGATGGCAAGCGTTCTTGTAGCTCCAGAGCCATTGTATCAAGGGCATTAAGATATTCCTCTGGCTCAAGGTTGGGATATTCTTCCTGTGCTATGTATAAAGCTGCCTTCGCTAAGTCAATATGCTCATCAGGCTGCTGGATTTCTTGGTCAAAATATTGCCGCGCTGACGAGAAGTTCATAAGCAGATGTTTTTGAATACAGGTTCAAAAAGAAAGATGAGAAAGCGTAAAAAGCTTTTTCTCTACTTCTATATTAAACTTGCTGTTGGAATTCAAGAAATGAAAATTTAACATTTAATTTACAGTCAAGTCAATAAGGATACAGACAAGAGCTAAAGGAGATTCCTGCTAGACTTTTTTCTATTTTTTCATCATTTTCTACACAAAAATTCAATTTCCCATATTTTATACGAAATCTGCTTTGAATGCTATCTAAAAAGTATAAAGAAATTGCTTAGTCTGAGAAATCACTTAAAAAGAATTCGACAATTGTTGCTTCAGAAGTCAGAATGCGGTTAGGGAATTGACTTCCACATCCCTTGCAAAATCAGAGCCTAGAATAGATTTAGAGACTGTCTTTCGTAAGCAAACTAGAGTGAAAACTTTGGACAGATTTAACAGCAAGGATTTGAGGATAAAAAATTTTTCTGTACGATAAACTTGGAGAAATGCGTGGATATCACAGTGCATTGGCAGCAACGGGTTGGAAATCAAAGGGACTGGGTTTGGAGAGGCTGGCAAACTCGCTACACATATATTCGTCCTGCTCAAAACAATCGCAAGACAACTCCCCTCATTCTGCTACACGGATTTGGTGCATCTATTGGTCATTGGCGACACAATTTAGAGGTGCTAGGCGAACACCACACTGTTTATGCCCTTGACATGTTAGGTTGGGGCGCTTCTGAAAAAGCTCCGGTAAACTACAGCGTACATCTTTGGGCAGAACAGATTTACGATTTTTGGAAAGCATTTATCTGTCAACCAGTTATCCTAGTAGGTAACTCCCTTGGTTCACTTGTTTCCTTAGCAGCAGCCGCCGCTCATCCCGAGATGGTGCAAGGTGTCGTGATGATGAGTTTGCCCGACCCGTCATTGGAGCAGGAGGCTATCCCTGCTATGTTGCGACCTATTGTCATGGGAATCAAAAATCTTGTTGCTTCGCCACTCTTGCTTAAGCCTTTGTTCCACGTATTGCGCCGACCAACAATAGTACGTCGCTGGGCTAGTATTGCCTATGCTAACCCAGAAGCAATTACCGATGAACTGGTAGAAATTTTAGTTGGTCCTTCTCAAGACCGAGGTTCTGCCCGTGCTTTCAGCGCCTTGTTTAAAGCTACCATTGGTATTAACTTTAGCCCCAGCGTCAAGACAGTACTGCCAACCTTACAAATTCCCATGCTTCTGGTTTGGGGGCAAAAAGACCGATTTATTCCCTCTGCACTTGCTGGTCAATTTGCTCATTTCAACGAAAAGTTAGAACTACTGAACTTGGAAGATGTGGGTCATTGTCCTCACGATGAACGCCCAGAACTGGTAAACCAGGCAATTTTAGATTGGATTAATAGATGTCTTGTTGACACTAAGCAGTGTGTTGCTCCTGAGGATGCATGTTAGCGTAGTGGCACGAAGTGATGTCACTAACTTTTTGTATCAGTTTCCAGCCCTATACTTTGGAACTGGTAGTTGCACAATCCAAAAGCCAAAATAGAAGAGAGAGGCTGTATATAATAAAGCCTTGCCTTTAATATGGAGTTTGTTATCAGTGGTATTACAAGTACAAACAAGCACCTACGAAGCGAAAACCCAAGAAATTGCTAAACAACTTCTAGCCGCAACTCAAGATAATCGTTCGTTCTTTGGTGCGCTGCGGGATCAGATGCGCTGGGATGATAAGTTATTAGCATGGGCGATGAGCAATCCTGGGTTACGGGTGCAATTATTTCGCTTTATTGATACTCTTCCTGCTTTACGTAGTCAACCAGAAATTGCCGCTCATTTACAAGAATATCTGGGTGATGAATCAGTAGAATTACCTGCAGCGCTGAAGGGAATGTTGGGCTTTGCTAATCCTGATTCTATGCCTGGACAAGTGGCTGCGACAACTGTTTCCACAGGTGTTGAAACATTAGCTCATAAATATATTTCTGGGGAAAATATTAAACAGGCGCTGAAGACAATTGAGCGACTACGTAAGGAAAAAATGGCTTTCACCGTAGACTTATTGGGAGAGGCGGTGATTACTGAAGCCGAAGCGCAGTCTTATTTGGAACGCTATCTAGATTTGATGCAACAATTGGTGGAAGCATCGAAAAATTGGACGCCAGTTCCTTTAATTGACGAAGCAGATGGACAATCGTTACCAAAAGTCCAGGTTTCTGTGAAGTTAACGGCGTTTTACTCGCAGTTTGACCCATTGGATGCTAAAGGTAGTGAGGAACGGGTGAGCGATCGCATCCGCATTCTCTTACGTCGTGCCAAGGAACTTGGTGCTACTGTTCATTTTGACATGGAACAGTATACCTATAAAGACATAACTTTCAGCATTTTGAAAAACTTGTTAATGGAAGAGGAGTTTCGCTCTCGTACAGATATTGGTATGACAATCCAAGCATATCTGCGCCAGAGTGAGCAAGATGCACAAAACTTGATTAATTGGGCAAAACAGCGTGGTTATCCGATAACAATTCGTTTGGTGAAAGGTGCGTATTGGGATCAAGAAACCATTAAAGCAGAGCAAAAACATTGGAAACAGCCAGTTTATAACGATAAAGCTGCAACAGATGCGAATTTTGAGAGAATTACTCAATTACTGCTAGAGAATCATCAATTTGTGTATTCTGCGATTGGTAGCCATAATGTGCGATCGCAAGCTCATGCAATAGCGATCGCTGAAAGCTTAAATGTCCCCAGCCGTAGCTTTGAGATGCAAGTTCTTTATGGTATGGGGGATAAACTAGCAAAAGCATTAGTTGATAGAGGTTATCGGGTTCGAGTTTATTGTCCTTATGGTGAACTGCTTCCGGGAATGGCGTATCTGATTCGCCGTTTGCTGGAAAATACAGCGAATAGTTCCTTTTTGCGACAAAATCTGGAGAATCGTCCAGTTGAGGAGTTATTAGCGCCGCCAGTTGTGGGACAAGGGGATAAGGAGACAAGGGGACAAGGGGACAAGGGGACACGGGGACAAGGGGACAAGGGGACACGGGGACAAGGAGACAAGGGGAC
>JAAUSC010000244.1 GCA_012031965.1 Scytonema sp. RU_4_4 | reverse complement strand
GTCTCAAGTTAATTATTTAAAAGCACCACAAAAGGTGCAGAATTAGACCTCTAATACTTCCGACTCACCGAAACCCAATTCTAAACGTTGGATAATTAACTACAAGTTATACTCATTTTCCAAGAAACACAGTATTTTTCCTGCTTAGACGTGAGACTCCCAGGGTCTGCTAATCTTCCCAGCGCTTCCACTACAGCTGCGTGGGTTGGCTCGAAATCTTTGTAAATTTCGTCTGCTAGTCGCCGGATGCGATCGCAATTTCTCGCAGCTGTTGTCTCATTCGGAGTATATACACGTTCTAAGTTTTCAAGTTTGACAGCAGGAAAGTCCATTCTGTAAGTTTGAATAGCACAACTGTAAGTGTGAACCTCAATAATTATGCACCAGCAGCCGGAAAACTTTTTTAACTCCGGATCGCCTTTGCCAATAATTTGGCAGAGTTCACCAACAAAATGTGGATTGGGTACAGGCTGCTTACTCTTAATTTGTTGAACAATATCGCATTTATTCAGTTTTTTATCCAGTAGCTTTTGTGCCAATTGTTTCCCTTCTTCCTGCACAATCTTGGCTAGCGAGAAGACATCTTTTTTGGTCAACCTAGTATTACGAGTCAGAAGTAAGTGTTTTATTTCTTCTCCGAATGCAGTAGCTAAAGTATCAAGTGCCTCAGTAAATTGAGCGTCGTTCCTGATTGTGCGATCGCTTACTTTGTACTGTTGTGCCAAACTTTTAGCCACATCTACCTTAATTGGATTTTTTCCGTTCGGTAAATCCTGTTGGGGGTCATCCTCCACCGATAGGAAATTTTTTCCGTTCGGTAAATTCTGTTTCAAGTTATCCTCACGATTTCCTCTTAAATGTATATAGCGCTTGCCTCTAAGATAACTCGCAGTTTCCGGTGTTATGTTGCGTCGCCCTAATTGATGATTGGCAATCCAGCAGATAGCGGCTGTTCGGTCTGTAATCTCAATTTCTACTATCTTGTAAGGAATTTGCAGTCGAGTACAAATTTCATAACGGTTGTGACCATCTAGGAGGATGCAAGTACCCAGCCATACTACCAGAGGGTCAATACAGCCAAATTCTTGTAAGTTTGCTTCCAGTTGCAGTTTTTCCTCAGATGATAAAGGAGGAATGAGGTTTTGGAACTCTGGGTCAATTCCAAGGGTAGGATGTGATGAGGATGATACTGAAGATCCATCACGTACATTTGACGCAGGTTGTACTAAGGTCGCTAAAACTTCTGGACGCAGTTGTGTTTCCATTTCTTCGATTCAAAAGAAGTTTACAAAGAAAGGTAGAGGGAAGAAGTATTAATGGTTTAGAGCCACACTAAAGTAGAAAAGTGGAATTAAATTGAAATCTTTGTACTGGGGAGTCACACTAATTAAACTCCACAGTCTGTTAGCTTGTTAGCAATAGTAATTGCAGCATCTCGCTTAGAAATCATAAAATACCCTTCCATTTTTTATTCCTCAAATTGTTGTGGACGGCGAATAGTGCGCCTTGTAGTTGTCATGGCTTTACCTCCTGGCGCATGACTCCCACTTCATCTGTATGGATTAGCTGAAGAGGATGAAACTTTCCTTGAATTTTGAAATTGTTCTGAGTCATTATGTTTGGATAACTAATGATTAAGAAGTCTCGCCACTGGTCTATCAGTTCGGCGAATTTTTTTTATTTCGCATTGGACACTGCTATATTTAGGCTGTGCTGATAAATTTGGAAAATTCTTAACGCTGGAAACAGCAATAGCCGTGCTTGTAGGCGCTCGACTAGTTTTCCAACTTACAAAGTCGTTCAGTTTGTAATAAATGACTCTAAGCTTTTATCAATAGATAGATGTGCCAATGAGAGAAGCTTTTGCGTCTGTGTCATCTCCAAAATGCGTGTTAAAAATTTCATCAAGTTTATTAATGATGAAATATTCACGCCCTCCAGTAATAAAGGACAATTAAGTGTTGATATTTGCATCCTGACTTAAATATTTGCTTGTAGAAATACATCTATATTTCGATCAATGCAATGCAAAGAAATTAGACTACAAGCGTTTGTTGATTATTGTTAATTACAGGCAACAATCCCATGAAAATTTGTAAAGTTAATAACACAGAATTCCTCGTTTTCAGATTTTTACAGTTTCGACGGTCATATTATTAAATTCAAATTATTTGGTCTATATTCCTCAATTGTTGGTAGATGTGTATCCAGTGGGATACGCCCTTTAATTTGAAACCACAAATACAATAGGCTTGTCGCTTAATAACTTCCAAAATTGCTCAAACTCATTTACCGTATAATTTTTGTCCATTCATAACTCAAATGATTTAAATGATTGCTGTGGATGGCTTTCATTGATTCTTTGGTTTATTTGGCGACAACTCTAATGTCTGTGGAGTTTATAGATTCCAAGCTTTTAAGACAGTGTGCCAAGAATAAATTCTAGGTGGTATCTATCAAAAGTGATAAAAAGATACCACCTTAGATAGTTGGAAAATTGTAATTAGTATAGAAATGAAAGTTGCAATAGTCTGATTTTATACATTATTTTTGTCATAAATGAACAAAATGGGAAGAAAATAGATAGCTATATTTTCTGAAAGCAAAAAAATATTAGTAATTCATACAACTAAGTAAATCCCGAAACACTCCAGTCAAATTCAAGAATAGCAATATTAATTAAAGTAACAACGAAAGTATTGTTACGCAAAAAATAAACACAACAAAATTAGTATGATTACGAAAAAACCTTAGAAATCAAGTTTAAGTGTATATTCATAGCCGAGTTATTTAGAAATCATAATAAAATGAGTAGTGTTACGGAAGTATCGCTTAATAAAATTTGCAAATAGCTAACAAGATGTGTATTTTGATATTCAAGGTTTGATGACATACATTAACAATATTGATGACAGCATTTAAGGACAGCTATTTTACAAAAAAAGGCAGAGGGACTGTCTTGAAAATAGATTTTCATGGCAAGGTTTGTGGGCGAAAGCGTTGCGGTGCGATAGCACTTCGCCCATGAATGGCTGACTTGAAAGTGGGCGTGGGGTGTAGGGGAAAGCCAGACTTTCATGCTTAGCGGTGAGGCAGTGCGAGAGAGGGGGTTTCCACGCGCTTGTGCTACAACGGAGCGGAGCCACCAGACTCCGGAGCTCCGCTTAACCTCCTTTGGGCGCACTGGCTTCCCATGAGGAACTGCCGTGCCTCCCAAAAGGAGGAGCTGCGCTAACGCCGTAAGGCGTGCGCTTTGCGCATACCTGCAGGGTGAAATTTTTTCATTGGGACTGCCTTCTCAACACTACCAAGGAGAATCAAAAGACGCTGGAGAAGACAATTCTATTTCTTCTGACTCCGATTGATTAGTCAAAGCTTTGGAAAACTGTCCAGTAGCTAAAAGCTGCTCTGCAATTTGTTTCCTTAAATCTATAGCTTCGTCTAGCTGATTGAGGTCAATTTGAGGAGAACGCGCAATCAGTCGCGGACACACCTGTTGAGACCAAAGTTTTTCGCTTTCTTCAATTTGCTTCTGGTCTGATTTGGGAATAGGAATGGTTAAGGGGTAGGGAATAGAACCCTCAGAAGAAGAAGTATAGCCAGGGTTGGTTATTACACACTTACCTTGGGGAAAGCGCATTATCTCGTCTGCGGTAAGAATGGGCATTGTTTGTAGATTATCTGCCCAAGTGGTAGTGCGCCCTTCTTTGGAATCGCTGATAGATTTATTTTTGATGATAAATTCTTTGTCTCCGTAGGACTGAGAAAACTTTTCGGCGGTGGAATAGTTGGCAGGATTATATAAAATTTTGGTGCTGCAAGCACTGGTAATGGCAGCAGCTAAATTCTCCCCATAAGCATTGGCTAGTTGTTCCAGGGATTGGACACCCAAGACAAAACACGCGCCATTACTTCTGTATTCGTTTATCCATTGGGGTAGTGCTTTCAGATACAAAGAAGGTAACTCGTCAATAAAAATTCCAATTGGATCAAAACGGGGCGTACACAGGTTGCTGACAATTGTCATGTGAAGGGCAGCTGCTAGCAAAGGTCCAACCACATCCCGCCTGGGGTCGTCTAACTTAAAAATTAGTATTTGCCGCCCCGACAGTTTGGTGGGAATGGTGCTTTTGCCGATGAAAGAAGGCAGTAGCGATCGCTGAATAAAACCAGAAAATATCCCCACAGTAGTGGTGTCGATACTTGCGATCGTCTTCTCACTGTCCCTGGCCTTGAGGTATTGTTGAAATGAAGCGGCAACCCAGCGAGAAACTTTACCCACGTGCACTGCGGCGTGCAGCTTGTTGAGAAACTCATCGACAGACTGGATGCAGTACACTGTTGCTAAGTCCGGGCAGTCGCTACCCTTAGCCAATTGGATTAGCGCTTTTGCCAGTAAATCAGCAGCTTTGGAGAAAAATTCATCACTTTTGCTGCTACCACCAGCATTAGCATTAATTACTTGGGCAATTTGCGCTGCTGTCACCGCATCCTCTTGATTCTCCATAAAGTCGAGTGGGTTAATGACCTCGCTGTAGGGTTCGCCAGGAGCAAATATCCGCAGGTCGTAACCATACCGCGCCGCTAATGGTGCCAGCAACTTCATTTGGTCGCCCTTTTTGTCATAGATAATCAGGGGAAAACCTTGCACCATGCAACTTTCAGCCATGCGGTCAATCGTGCCAAAGGTTTTCCCCGAACCGGGAGCGCCCAGGACTAAGGTAGAACGTTCGGCATGAGGAATCCAAACTGTAGGTGATGCGCCAAGGAAGGTTTGAAGTCTGGCTCCCACTCTTCTAAGTTTTCCTGAAAACCAATAGCGGGGTGAGCCGCACCAAAAGCATACTTTATTGTGCTTACGCTCTTGAATTTGCTTAAGGGCAAGGTTAGTAGCTGCTAGTTTCTCTGCCTTTCCTACCAGCCGCCCGGTGGAAATTTTGCCCTTTTTACCGCCAGTAAATTGACTTAAAGTAATTAGAAATATTAAAGCTCCTACCATTGCCAGTCCTTCTGGATTAGCAAAAGTTTTCAACAGCCCGGTAAAGTCAATACCCGATTGAAAACCATTCTTTGGCGGCTGTTCTACTATGGTTTGATTTTGAGGTTGTGTAATATCTGAAGTTGATAGAAATGGGTAGTTCATGTGACAGGCAATTTGAGGAGAGAATTTTTAACAGGCTGATAATGACTACCGTCAAAGCAATAAGTTATTGCTTGCAAAGTACGATTGAAATTAATCTGTTGAACGTCCAAAAAAGGTAACTTTGATGTGTTAATAAAACTATCTGGAGTAACGCTGATTAAATGTTTTCCAGGCGGTAAATCAGGTTGTAAGTAAAGATTCATTACACTACTGTATTGCCCTTGACCTTTACCCAGATAACCTGCGTACAAACATCCCAACCTTCCACACAAATCGGGAGAGTTGAAGTTCAACAGATACAGACGCTTGTCCTTCTCATGAGTTGGAATAGTAGCAACTTTAATAGAACTTGTTTCTACTGACAGCAAAGAGGTATTTTCCGATGCAGCCAAATTTACCAATGATTTTGGGATTTTACTAGCGTTCTGCCAATTTAGCCCAACTCCAGCAGTGTTTGTATTACTACAGCCATTCAGTAACAAGGTGCTGATAATCAGAAAAATTCCCAAACTTAAATGAAAGTAGCGTACCAAACGCACGATTTTATTGTCAGGAATGGGGGTAATTTTCATCTTTGTTACCTTTAGCCAGGAACGTTAACACCCTTGAAAATTTTGTTTGTAGCTCTTTAAGACATCTTCGCCGTAATTTTTTAAAGAAAGCCTGCCAAATATATCTTTTGCTTTGCTATCAACTTGCGAGCGATCGCCACCAAAGTGTTTTTGAGCTACTCGTTCAATTAGGCGTTCGCGTAGCGTCTCCGGCGGACATGCTTCTAGTTTGAGCATCGCCTAAAGTGCCGATAAAGATGGGTGCGTTTACCTTATAGGTAAGAAATGGAACAGGACCAATAAAATAAGGTGTAGCGCCACAAGCGTTTTTGAAGCGGAAGAACAAAGCAGTGTCAACGGTATCGGTTTTTTCATTCGGTTCCATCACAACAACCTTGAAAGCACTGCCATAGGGCAACCTTCCCGTGGGTTCTTTGCCGCCATTCACTGCTTTCAAACAGCCCCAACCGCCTTCTACTTGCTGATACTTGCCACTTATCCACGAACGCCCCTCAAATTTTCCCCTGACGTTGCGTCCTAAATTCTCCAAATCGTCGAGTTCAATATACGGACAATCTTGCCCTTGACAGGAAACGGAAAAACCAGCTACATCCGAACCTGAGATAGTTCGTTTGCGGTGTTTTTCTGGCTTACTCCAAACAAAATCGATTCTGGCTACGGTACTACCCAATTCTGTCAGGGGAACAGGGAAGGAAGCTAAAGGCAAGGAATTTAATCCGGGTACGCCAGAGATTAAGGTATCCTGCCAGCCTGCAAAATTCGATAGCTGCACCGCATCGATGTTGGGGATGTCCGAAATGGTGTACAACGATAAATCAATTTGGTTGAGTTTGAGTTTGCTCAATGCTGGATTTTGCGTCAAAAGGGTAGAAAGTGAATTGCTGGTATTAGTTTGAGGAGAATTGGCTTGAATTAGCGCGGCTATTAGTGGTATTTTTGCAGCGCTAGTCTGTCCTAAATTTGGTACAAGTTGCGCTAATTCATTAACTTGCTGCAACCGGGAGTAGCCTTGATTCCAAAAATATAAAGGCAATCTGCGATTGTCGGCTAATTTATGTAGAAATTCCAGTACCTTCATCCGCTCGGTGAGTGGAGTTTCCAAGGCAACAACAGCCTGTCCTCGGTCAAACAGTATTGGTAAATCTTGGAGTTGCATAATCATCCGTAAAAAACAGGTAAATAAGTTTTGCGATAATCAACATTCGCCCACTTTTTCGCCTGCTTGACCGTCCACATCGGTTCATGAGGCAAATCGGGTACACTTTGCAGTTGAAACAGGTATGTGCGATCGCCAGCTACTCGTGCCACAACGGAGGCTATCACCTTGCAGCAGCTACGCGGGTATTTGACCACTTGTTTCTCGCTAAAGCGAATCACCACCCAATTGCCATTGGTAAAAAATTCATTTCTGATATCATCCTTACCCTGGTCGATGCAGTGGTGGGGAGCTTTTGTGTTGCCTACATAAGGTTCATCAATTTCAATATCTATACTTAAACTGCTTGTATGTACAAACACAAAATCCGCTGAGTAAGGATAAGAAAATTGCGGATTTTGGAATGCTACGCCCTGAACAGCATCCGGAAAGACGCGTCGAAGAGCCTGATAAAAAGCTTTTTCAGAAACACCCGCAGGAGCGTCACTGCGACCAATTGGCTGTAAAACCTTGCCTGCAACCCACTGGCGCAGTTTCGCTTCGCGTTTTTGCAAGCGTAAAACAGTTTCATTTTTAACTTCGGTTGGTGATTGACGGTACTTGGAAATTTTTTTGTTCGCTGATGTTTTAGGAGAAACAGGGAACATAGCGCAGAAAATGCCCAAGCCAACAGATACCCAAGTAGCAGCAATCAACCAGAGGGGAGACAGCAGGATAAAAGACAGGGAAATTAGAAAACCAATAGATATAAACAATACATAAGTACAAACGTGTAATAACGAAAATTTTAGAAGGATAGAAGTATAACTGCCTTGGTGTTTTAGTAATTGCTCTGGCTTTCTAGTAGAAAGGAGGTGGTAGTCACTCAGACTAGGCGCAGGATTTTTTGCCAAGAATTTGAGTATTAAAGGTGGATAGAAAATAGCAGGATAGAATTTATTCACGGAACACGAATTAATTCTGTTTTGGTATCGAATTATGCATTAAATGTTGATTGAGTGATGGTTTTGGTACAGTTCTTGTTGAGGTGGCTATGTCTTCAATTCCCAGTAATCCCAGTTCCGTCAGCACTCTTAGGGAGAGATTCATACTTTGCGCGATTTCCACTAAAGATTTATCGGAAGTATTTCGAGCCAAGGCTAAGAACTCCCTAATCTTTGCAACAACAGGGTCTGATGGTGGTGTATAGTCCCGACGCATCGCAGAAATCAAACCGCGTTCAATATCATTAAGCGTAGCCTGACGAAATGAACCAACCTCCAAGGTGTACCTTTGCTGTTCAGTTCCCGCCGCTATGCTCAAACCGTTGTATTTGGGTGAATTTTCTCCTGGTAGCAAGTTAAAGGTATATAGCCGCGCTGTACCATCTTCAGTCTTAGTCTTGATAAATAAATTGGTTACGTTCGCCCTTGTCAGATGGGGAAATTTTAAAGGCTGTATTTGACGGAGAAACACAGTAGTTGCTTGACCGCTTTGTGTCGCTGTGTCGGTGGCGTAGGTGAAGCGACTGGGGTCTGCTAGAAAAATCTGGGTAATCCGCTCGTTAACCCTGGAAAAATCAATTGCGGTAGCTCTTCCAGCCCAAACTTGAACGTTAATTGCCTTTGAGTTCAGACCTCTTCCTTCCGAAGTACTAACTGTCAATACAGCTGGATCAGCGTGAACAGGAAGTACGTTGGTCAAACACAAGAGCGCAATTGTACCCACCGAACCAAAAAATCTCCTCATATTCTTATCAACGAGAAATTTCAAAGAAACTATTAAAAAAGATGGAGACTTTCGTCTCCGCAGGCACAATTGCCCCATCAGAGCGGCTCTCAAGTTCATTAGAAGCTTTATCCGTACGCTTGCTCAAACGCTCTTGCATTGGTTTGAAAAATCCTTCGACTGCTGCTGCTAAAACATTTGGTTGTCGAGCTGTGGTTGTAATTGTCTGGTTGCTAAACCCACCGTTGGAGATTACAGTTGAAGATTGAGTTTGATTTTGGTTAAAAATCTCACCTAAACGCCCCGCAGCACCCAGCAAGCCAATTAAAATATCTTGTTGTGCGATCGCAGCACTTCTATCTTCCATTGATTTTGCAACTAGAGGTCGGCTGTCTTCTCCTCGAATTAAAATAGCGTCTTTGGGTATTGTTTGTTGCCGAACTTGACCAGAACTATCGATATAAACAATAGCAACAACACTCTGCTTGACAAGTTTGTTAGCTTTGGAAACCGAATCGACTTCTGTAATAAAAATTGTTCCTTTTGGTAGTGCTACGCGGTTGTCGGTGGATAAAACATCTTGGAGCAATTCCACGGCAAAGCGCCCTTGGTTTTTATCGTCTTCTGTCCAAATCATCGGCACTAAAACCTTAGCTCTTGCACTTGTACCTATCTGAACTTGCAATGGCGAAACCAAAGACGTAGCAACAGTTTGTTTAAAGTTTGGACGTTTAAAATTTGCAGGGGTACAATACGACTATCGTATTAGCCCTGCCCATTTTTTTCCGTGTTAGGCGGGCGTCACAAAAAACTATTAAGAGTACTGGTGGCAGGCTTTAGCCTGCGTCGGTGGCTTTCATCCGACGCATTGTCCCCTAAAAAATTGGGCAGGCTTACTACTACGAGTAACCAACTACGCCGACAGATCAACAAAACATTTGCGTAGCGCCCCCTGCTGGG
>JAAUSC010000057.1 GCA_012031965.1 Scytonema sp. RU_4_4 | reverse complement strand
ACTCCCCCCCTCCCCTTCTCCCCTTCTCCCCCCTTCTCCCCACTCTCTCTCGATTTGCAATGCTCATGAAACACGAAGAACAATCTGCCTTGGAAGTCAGCTTTAACCAACTGATTGAAACTCTCTTAAATAAGAAACAAGAAAGTGAACAATTTACTGTGAAACTCAGCAGCGAGCGCAGTCAATTTACTCGTTTCAATCATGCCAAAGTGCGGCAAACAGGTTGTGTTACTGATAGTTCGATTGAACTGATTTTGATGCAGGATCAGCGCAGTAGTTTTCGGCAGTTTCCCTTTAGCGGAAATTGGGAAGTTGATTGGCAGTTGGCATACAAAGCATTGCAAGAACTACGGGAAGAACTTCCCTTGTTACCTCTAGATCCATATTTGGTATTACCATCAGAAACAAATACCAGTCGAGAAATTCATTCTGGGAATTTATTGGCTGATGAAGTTGTTGTATCAACGGTGCTGGAACAGGTTGCTGAATTAGATTTTGCGGGTATATATGCTGGGGGAGTTGTCATTAAAGCTTATGCTGATTCCTGTGGTCAAAAGCACTGGTTTAGTACCGATACTTTTTCATTAGATTATTCTATATTTACCACTGAAGGACAAGCTGTTAAAGGGAATTTTGCGAGTAGTGAGTGGAATCATGAAGCTTACATAGCTAAAATTAGCGATGCAAAAAGACAACTACAATTGCTTTCTCGTCCTGTCAAAGAATTGCCACGGGGTCAATACAAAACATACTTTGCATCAGCAGCAGTTGCTGATTTATTGGCTATGCTTTCTTGGGGAGGTGTGAGTGAAGCTGATTTACAACAGGGAGGCAGTGCTTTAGCATTACTGTGGCGCAAAGAAAAGCAATTGTCTGTTGCATTTAATGTGAAAGAAAACTTTCAACGAGGGTTAGTAGCGCGATTTAATGAATTGGGAGAAATGGCTGTACCAGAATTACCTGTTATTGAAAAAGGAGTATTAGTCAATACGCTAGTCAATTCTCGCACCGCTAGGGAATATGAAAAAACTAGTAATGGCGCTAATAGTCATGAGGGTTTACGTGCACCAGAAATCAGTCCGGGAAATTTAAGATTTGAAGAAATTCTTACCAGTTTAAATACGGGTTTGTATGTCTCTAATTTACATTACTTGAATTGGAGCGATCGCCCGACAGGTCGAATTACAGGTATGACCCGTTATGCCTGTTTTTGGGTAGAAAATGGTGAAATTGCTGCCCCAATTGAAAATTTGCGTTTTGATGAAAGTCTCTATCGATTTTGGGGAGAAAATCTCGTAGATTTGACCAATTTCCAAGAATTTGTGCCCGAAGTCGGGACTTACGATGGTCGTCAACTGGGAGGCTGTATGGTTCCAGGTATGTTGGTAGAGGATTTTACGTATACGCTGTAGTGATACCAAATCCGCATTTCATACTCCCTTTTCCCCCACAGGCTAGAAGCTTGGAGCTACCAAACATAGCCCGCGCAGGCGGGCTAGACAAAAATCTGCCAGTTGCTGTCAAGCCAAATAGCGTAACTCTGAAGTATCGGTTAAAATACCATCCAAATCAAAGATAACCCCGGCAATTGTTGAGTCTGAAGTTTGCTGAATCTCGGTAAAGGTTTGAATCTTTTCTGGTTGCAAATCGAACTCATACCACTCGTTGCACCATTGTAAACGGAACTTCAAACGCGTCCAGCCTGAGGGAAGATTCGGACAAGCAACAGGACCGAATTGAGTCATCCGAACACCCGCAAATCCAAAGATGACAGCTTGCCAAACTCCACCAGCACTAGCAGCATGAACTCCTTCCGCTGCATTACGCCGCATGTCCTCCAAATCAACCACAGCTGAGCGCATAAAGTGATTATACGCTTCTTGTGGTTGATTTAGGTCACAAGCCAAGATAGCGTGAATGGCTGGACCAAGGGAAGAACCATAGGTGTGGTCTGTTCGGGGGTTGTAATAGTCCCAGTTAGTTTGGAGGGTTTTCCAGTCGTAGACATCGCGCAGCAAGTAGAAAAGCATCAAGACATCAGGCTGCTTAAGAATTTGCTTTTGACTTGTGGCTTCAATTCCCAAAAGACCCTGCATCGATTTCGTACGGGGTTCATAATCAGCCAGGTTAACATCTTCTAGCTGGAAGAAGCCCTCACATTGTTCTATCAACCCAGTTTCTAAGTCTTGGTTGACATAAAGATTTTGGGCAATAAACGCCCAGCTTTCAAAGCGTTCAATGCTTAAGTTGAGTTTGATTGCTATCTGTGTTTTCTTGTCAGGATAGGCTTGATGCAGCCAGTCCCACAGCATCAATGCCGACTGTAAGTGCCACTGTACCATGAGATTCGTGAAGGCGTTATTGTCTACGCGATCATGGTTTTCATCAGGTCCAATGACATCACGGATGTTGTAACAATGACCCTCTGGGTTCCACTCAACTCGACTTTCCCAGAAAACAGCAGTATCTAGGATCATTTCAGCCCCATAGTCGCGCATCCATTCATCATCACCTGTATACCGCCAATAGTTCCAAGCAGCATAAGCGATATCTGTATTGATATGCACTTCAATGTCACCACACCAGATGCGGATTAACTCACCGTTTTTACCAGGTACCCACCGGGGAGTGACTTCATCACCAGTAGCAGCACTTTCCCAAGCATACATTGCTCCAGCGTATCCAGCTTCTTTGGCTTTCCGTCGCGCTCCATCTAAAGTGTGGTAGCGGTAGGTGAGCAAGTTACGTGCTAACGCCGGTTGAGTTAAGGTGAGCAAGGGAAGGATAAAAATTTCCGTATCCCAGAAGATGTGTCCGCAATAGGCAAACCCGGAGAGGGTTTTGGGAGGGATGCTCACTCGGTTATCATGACGCGGTGCAGCAGCAAGCAATTGAAAGAGGTTGTAACGGACACTCAACTGTGCTGTGCGATCGCCTTCAACAACTATGTCACTGTTTTCCCACACCTGCTCCCATGCAGCAATGTGAGCAGCAAGCAAGGTAGAATAGCTTGGTTCATCAGCGAGCCTATTTAAGGCTGCTACCATAGGGGTTTGTGTTTCCCGTGAAGTAAACAAGGTGATAATCTTTTCAACACTCACCGTTTGTCCAGGAGAGCATTGAAAGGTTCTTGTTAGGCTTGGGGAAGCAGAAGTCTTCTGTTGACTTCTGTGTTCACTTAAGAGTACAGCATCTTCATCCTCAACAACAAGCTTCGCTGCTAGACCAAGTTGAATTCCAGAATGGAGAGTTTGGCTGTGCAGCCAGATAAGATTCCCAGTGTTACCTTGGTTTATAGTTTGCCAGTGTTTGACACCGTGGGTATCTTGTTCGGGATTGAGTTCAATTTCAACTGATATGTCACCTTCAAAGTCTTGCGAGGTAATTTGACACCGGATAGCTAAAACGTGTTGATCAGCGAGACTAGCGAAACGCTCAAAGTAGAAATCCAGAGTATGACCTGCTGGGGAACACCACCGTACCTCACGGTTTAAAAGACCCAAACGCATATCAAGCCGACGCTCATAGTGCAAGAGTTCGCCAGCGTCCAGACGGAAGCGTTCTTCTCCCACTTTCACTATCAACGACAGCCAACTCGGACAGTTGACAAGTGCTGTCGTCGCAATTGCAACATCATCATAAACACCATGAATGAGCGTTGCTGGACAATCATTGGGATATCCTTCCTCGAAAGTTCCACGTGTTCCCAAGTAGCCGTTACCAAGAGTGAAGACAGTTTCTTTGTGGTGCAGTTGACTGGGATTGAACTCAGTTTCAATCACGTTCCAGCCAGCGGAGTCAAGAAATTGCTGATTGTTTTGGGAAGTGTCAGAGAGGTAGAGCATGACTTAATAAAACTCTATTTTGGTGTTTTGATTGGACAGGATGAGATCGGATTTTTAGGGTCAAAATCAGTGATTGTCTACAGATCATTTGACGCCACTAACGTTCACAATGCGAATCCTCATAATACTGTGGCTTTTTAGGACTGTCCTCCCCTTTCTCCTCTGTTTGGACTCATGTATATCCTCAATAGGGAAAAACGATGCCTTTTTGAGAAAAAAGGTTTCCATTCTCATCGTTCGTTTGATAGATTGTATTCAGTTTTTGAGTTAAAAATTGTAAATACCAAAGAGACAAAAAGTACAAGTTATAAATAATTTCATAAATGATTTTATAAATGATTTTAGAATTTTATTTTTAAATCAATAAGACGTGACAAAAAAAATTGATGGGAGTCGCTTGAAAAGTGCTTTTAAAGTATGTTTATTCAGGTGGGGTTTGAATCTCCATCTGATAACAGAACTGCCCTCAAATGAGTGTACTTCTGCCTTTCTTCAAAGCTATTATCTACTACCAGGTGAAATTGCTCACCATAGTTTTTATACAACTTATTATTTTTTAATTTTTTATTCTGAATGACAAATAATTTGTATATTTTCTTCGTGATATTTGTTTTTTGTCATTTTTTTGACCAAGGGCAACTGAGTTAAAATACTGATATAAAAAGGTTGGTAATTGAAATGCGTTACAGCAACGTAAAATTTAACCCGAATACTATCAGACCTTAACTTTATTTTGTGTATTCATCTCTTAAAGAAGAAGCTACCATGTAGTACTAAATGGACTAAACAAAATTACCTATGAAATCTCTACACCGTTATGACTTATACGGATGGTCATCCTTTAATGAGGAACGCAATATAGATTTCAATAGTATTGCTTGGATCCATCCAGACGGTAATATCCTGATTGATCCATTATCTCTGTCATCCCACGACTACAAACACCTCACTTCCTTAGGTAGTGTTCGTTGGATTGTGATTACCAATTCAGATCACATACGTGCGGCGAAGGAAATCGCACATTTGACGGGTGCTCAAATTGCTGGTCCAGCTGCTGAACAAAGTCACTTCCCTATTGAGTGTCATCGCTGGCTTTGTGATGACGAAGAGTTAATTCCAGGATTGCAAGTTATAGAATTACATGGTTCAAAGACACCAGGCGAGTTAGCACTGCTTTTGGAACAAACGACTCTCGTTACAGGAGATTTGGTACGAGCACACAAAGCGGGAAGTTTGATGATGTTACCCAATGACAAACTTTCCAATCGCGAACAAGCTGTTGCTTCAGTTCAACGACTAGCAGAGTTAAGTGATATACAGACTGTATTGGTAGGCGATGGGTGGTCTGTCTTTCGTGATGGTGGTCTGGTGTTGAAAGAACTTGTCGCTAGAGCATCGGTACAGTAATCCCAAAAACCGGGTTTCTCAACGAAAAGTTAAGCTTTTTAAGTGGTGTCATTCTCAAGAAACTCGGTTTTTGACCCTGGTGCAAGATGTCAGGCAGTGTTCGCAGTCGAATTGAGAGTATTTTACTGCCAATTTCCCACCAGAACAAATGGTGCCCAGTAATGGGGATGTCCGAACTGCTGACTTGTCTTGAGAGCCAGTTGTGCTTTACGCAGTGCTTCTGCTTTATTTGTGTTTATCTTTTTGGCTTGCTCTAACTGACGATAAAAATCACCCATAACTTGAGCAGTACTTTGATCTTCTACTACCCACAGTGTCGCCAGTGTACTACGAGCCCCAGCCCGCACCGCGACTCCAGCCAGTCCTAAAGCAGCCCGACTGTCTCCACTTGCTGTCTCGCAAGCGCTAAGAACCAATAATTCGATTGGTCTACCTCGGTACTGGGTGTTGTCTCGCAGTAAGTTACCTAACTGTTTAACATTGATGCGGCTATCCCAAGCGAGGATAAAGGTATCCTCAGCTCTAGAGCTAAACTGACCATGAGTTGCTAAATGTACTATAGAAGGAACCCGAGAAGCAGTAGTTTGTTTTTTGATTTCGGTGCTAGTGAATTTATCGTTGAGAAGTTGTCGGTCTGAAACTCCCAAATTCTTGATTTGTTTGAGTTCATCTTCTACGTTACGTAATGGTCCAAAACCCTCATGTGGAGGAAAGTCCTTGCGGATTTGGCTTAGTCCCGCTGTTATGGCATTTAAACCAACTTGCGCAATTGGTTTAGGGTTGACTAACTGCAAACCAGGTGTTAACGCAATGGCATACTTTTCTAGGAGATACTGCTGACCATCGTGAAGAATCCCCATAGGGATATTCCGTAAGTCTCCATCTAGTACAAAAGCCAAGGTCTTGACTTTACTGTTTGCCAATTCTGTTTCTAGTGGTCGAATCAGCCAATTATACAATTGTTGATATCTGGGCAAAAAAGCCTCTTCTTGACTGACAGGAGCTATGAGAGAATCCCGCACGTTTCTTAAAGTTTTCTCAAGTTCTTCCTGACTAATAGGAGTTGTATGAAGGCTTGGAGGTCGATTTGGTAGACTCAGAAGAACCTGTAACCGATCTGGCAAAGCAATTGTATATATAACTGCTGCTGCTTGATCTATTTCATCAATCTGTTTGGGATTTGCCTCTACACAGGCTTCTCGGAAAAAGTTGTTGAGTTCAGCTAGTTGCAGAGATTCTATCACGTTACGAGCTTGGACTAGCCGTTGCTGGCTTTGCTCATTTTTTCCTGCTTTTTTTAAAGAATCTGCGTATTCTAAGTCTAACTTAACTAACTCTCGATAAACTGGTTCAACATCCTCCCGAAAAGAAAACTGTACTTCTGGGTTGATTGCCACTAATTCGCTACGCAATGACTGAAGAGCATTATAAGCTTTGGTGTAAGCGGCGATCGCATCAGGAGTATCTCCTTGAGCGCTACGTATCCGTCCCAACTGCCAGAAAAATTGGTAGGCTATGTCTGGTGTTGAAAAACTGGAAGCTATACCCAGAGCCTGTTTTGTCAATTCTTCTGCTTGGGGTAAGTTTTGTGTCGCTCCAGTTAGTTCATACAGTGCGCCACGATTTCCCAAAGCATAAGCCTCAGCTCTTGTGTCTTTCAAACTTTTGGCTTGTTCTGCAGCTTTAACCAATATCCTATCAATTTCACTGAAAGTTGGAAGTTTGGAATTAGCCTTGAGTTTGAAGTCTTCTTTTTGAGCTAATTTGATGAAATTCTGAGCCAAATTGATTTGGAAATACACTCCTGTGCGACTGGGAGACAAGTTACTCAGTTGAGAATTGAGCGTTTTCCATAATTCTTCAGCTTCCGACAATTGTTGGAGTTTCAGCAACAGGCTGAATCGATTCAGTTGTGCTTGCTGTCGCGTCGTTGGCGATGAGGACAGCTTGATCACCTCGTTATAAGAATCTAAAGCCTTTTGTTGATAATTTTCTCGTTTGCGGCGAACCATCTCTCCTTCAGCTAAATCATGTGCTGTATTGCCTATATTCAGATAAGCTGCAGCTTGTTCTTGGGGAAGATTCAATTTTTGAGCCAGCTTTAAGCTTGTTTCCAAAATAAGTTGAGATTGCTCAAGCTGACCCCCAACTCGCACCAGTTCACCTAAGCTTCTTAAGCTGACGACTCTGCGTAGAGAAGGAGCTTGAAGTGTAATAACTTGGAGTTTCTTTGTTAATTCATCTTGAGTTAATTGATTTAATTCTTGACAGCTTCTTACCCCCATTTCTTGATTTAAAACTTCCAATACAGTACTACAAGCACGGGGATAAAGACCCAAATCTTGCATGGCTTGAGCCTGATTCATCTTGCTCTGTACTAATTTTTCCTGGTCATTAATTTGGCTGTAGATTTTCGTTGCTTGTTGCCAAGTGTTGAGAGCATCTGCTGTTTGACCTAATTCTCTTTGCAAATACCCTTGAATCTCCAAACTTTGAGCCAGAATTTTTAATTCTTCCTTCCCTTGTAATGGTGTTTTCAAAAGTGCCAAGCCATCTTCAATTGCTTTTGTCGCTTTATCCCACTGTCCCAGTTGCTGATAAGTCAAAGAAAGATTGCTCAACGCCATCGCTTGATTTGATTTATCCCCTCTGGCTGCAAAACATTCGCTGTTTGTTTCCAAGCCGTCGCTGCTTCCTCAAATCTTCCACTCTCATAAAGTTTGACAGCCTTATTCGCTAGCTGTTCAGCATCATATGGAGATTGGACAACGGAGGTTGGTGAAGCAACTTTGGCAGCAACAACAGGCGAGACTCCTGAGAGGATAAATAACAAGGCTGCGAGAAAGAGCGATCGCCTCTTATATATTCTTTTGAAGAAATTCTGTATTTTCTTGAGTATAAGTTTTCGTTTCATTATAATGTTACTCCTTAGAGGTCAGACAATTTTGGATTTTAGATTTTGGAGCCACTGCGTTGCGGAGCCAGTACTGCAGGAGGGTTTCCCTCCGTAGGTATCTGGCGTTGAGGCTCCGCTCCGTTGTAGCACGTGGCGTGATTTTGGATTGTTTCCACGTCCATCTGCGTCGAGGGTGCGGTTCCAAATACCCTGAAATCGGATTTTTGCAAGAAATTTCTTGATAAAGTTGGTTGAATGTCATCCTGGTGGAGCTTTGCAGAACGAAGGATCTTAACGAAAACAAGTGGAATTTGAACGCATATTAGCTTGTTCGTTGCGTCTCATTCCCTTGCTGATAATTTCTACCTCACAGCACAACGACTCGCAGGTGTTGGTGAGGAGCGTTGTGGACCAGTTTTGGTAGGGTCATAAGCGACCAACGTCACCTCACCTTTTTCATTGAATATCCAACCCTGAGCAGGAACTATGGGTTTGTCAGTTGGATTGGTAGATGGCTGTTTATGGGTTGCACTTGTTACATTCCCCTGACTAGCGACAGGCTTGACCAAATCAACACGCACATTATCACTACTGAGGATTTGATTCGGATGAGATGGAAATCCGCCACGTCCGGTGATGATAAATTCGCTACCTCCTCGTAGACAGGGATTTTGAGCAATCTGCTGTGCTGGGTCGATGACAGTCTCTGGGAATTCAAATAACCCACGGCTGGGGTCAGTCTCTGGTGTGTTAATGCTAATGGTACCACTCAAGTTTGGATTGTTTCGGGAAATAGCAGTGATATCACTGCTAGGTAAGTTTCTTGGATTGAGTTCGGTGGGATTTGTAGTATTCAAACGTTGCTCAAGTTCTTGGCGACTGAGTGGGGCGATTCCAAACAGACCTTGAGTGTTAATTGTGATGTTTCCTCCACTACCACTAAAAGCATCGGCAGTTATGTCGTTATTTTCAGGAAAAGAGACAATGAAAGGAGCATTAATTGTGATGTTACCGCCGTTACCTCCTCCACCCTCGTTGGTACCTGCGTTAGCAGAGATGGAGCTGTTGTTACGCATCAGCAAGAAATCTTGCGCTTGCAGGTTGATATTACCGCCATTTCCAGATTCGCTTGTCGCTTCGATGCGTCCTTGGTTCTCCAAACGGATGGAATCAGATGTGACTCTAAATTCGCCAGCAGATCCTGAAGTCTCAAAGAGACTGCTCACGGTTACTGTAGCTTCATCTCGAATGACTAACTGTGGAGTTTCCAGGATGATAATGCCACCATCACCCTTGGCTTCTAAATCTTTTAGACCGACGGAACTAGATAAGGCGCTTTTTGGTCCAATCAGTTCCGTTGACTCGGAAGCTTTGATAAATATATCAGCTGCTGTCCCATCGCTCAATGTAGCAGTTACTAGCAGTGCGCCATCTTGAACCCTGAGCCGTCGTGTTTCTACAGTTAATTTTGCACCTCCACCCGTAGCATTTGCCTGAACAAAAGTTCCCAAGGCAGTTTGAATACCGTCTGCTGAAGTGCCTTGCAATTCCACTGATTCGGAGGCTTTAACCACTATATTACCTGCCGTCCCTACGCCATAAGTGTCAGCTCCTATCTGTGCTCCACCTTGGGCGATTAACTGCTTTGTGTTCAGAATTAAATCGCCACCAGTACCTGTGGCTTCTGGGAATACAGCAGTATATAAAGTGCTGGGTAGCAGTGAATCATCATTTGCTGACACTCCTGTGACTTCTATCAAGTCAGAAGCATTCACGCTGACAGTTCCTCCTGGCTTCGAGTTGGTAAAAGCAAAAATGGCTGAACCATCGGTGACTGTTACATTTCTGCCTTGTACTTGGATACTCCCGGCACCCTCACTCTTGTAGCTACTGGTGTCTATTGATGCTTTTTGGGATAGTTGGATGTCTTGGAAAGAAGATACACCAGAATATCCTAACTTCCAACTATCATCTACGGGAGTTAGACTCACTAAACTAGAACCACCGACACTTCCCACTTCAATTCTGCCACCATCTGCTATCAGATTCCCTCCTTCGAGCGTCACACCACCTCCCACAAGAGCGAGAGTTTTACCAGGTTCCACTGCAAGACCATTAGGAGCAGTTTCACCTCTGTTAAACTCGAGAAACTCTGGATTAAAGTTGAGATTATTACCCTCCCCCTGCACGCGAATTGCTCCAGGATTATCGCGAAACCTCAACCCAATCGGAATATTGATAGTCAACAATGGCGGGGAAAGCGGGTCGGTAGCGCTAAACTCATACCCATTGTCAAACACGAAACTATTTGCCGTAGTTGCGAAAAACGAACCACCAATTTGCAGACGAGCATTTGGTCCAAAGACTATACCTGCAGGATTAAGTAAAAACAGGTTAGCTGCACCATTGGCTTTAATGAAGCCATCAATATTAGAAATAGAACCACCAGTCACCCGGTTGATAATATTTTGTATATTGGCTGCATTGTTGAAGTTAGCCGAGCCACCCGTGGGAACAGAAAATTCTTTGAAGCTGTGAAAAAGGTTTGTTCCCCTTGTTGTACCGTCGTTGATGTTGAAATTTTTTCCATCGGGGGTGGTAACTGTCGTAGATACAGTTCCATCAGTAGTCACTTGCTGCGCAACTGCAGTGGTGAAAGGCGCTAAAGAGCTTATGGTGCATAGGGGTAAGGTAAACAATAAGAAGGAAGACTTAACCTTTTTCATAAATTTATACCCTGTTGAAATCTAAATTTGTATCAATGCGCAACACAGGTAGATACAGTTCCATCAGAAGAAACTTTTTGCGCTGTTGCTGACGGTGTTATGATCGCCAGAAATACTAAAGCCCCTATGGTGCATAAAGATAAGGTCAATAAGAGCGGATGTGCTTTGTACACGCTACGTGACGCTCTCAAAGGAAGCTGCTCTAGTGGCGATGGTCCCAGGGGGACCCACTCAAAGGGCGATAAGCTGGAGGCTTGACGCAAAGCCTATCGCCTACATTGTTTCATACGACATGAGTTTGTTACGAAGAATTTTTGACAGAGACTATAATCAGTATTTTCACGCCAAGGAGAAGACCTTGTTCCCCTTGCGTAATAATTTTTATCTCTGTACTCTTTTGACTAGCAATAGGTTTGACTAAATCTACACGCACGTTATCACTGCTGAGGATTTGATTAGGATTAGATCAAAAAGAAAGCTCATCCCTTAAGGAGATGGGCTTTTTGTGTCATTTTTTTGTAACGAAACATACAAAATAATATTTTTTCTACAAAATTAAGATTAAACTAGTATACAATGGCGGTAATAATTAGACCATTAAGAATAGACGAAAAGCTGACAATAAACGCTTTTTACTTCCTGCCTTCTTGTACTCATAGTCCGTCAAAGCAACTTTGCCGGGTCACGCAAGCATCAAAAATGCCCTTACTTCCCTTGCTTGCTCTACCCAGCAATTTTGAGTTGGTCGAGTACTAACTATACAAATCTGCTTTGCAAAGATACTGCAAATCAGAAAAACTCTAAACTTTTACAGTCTTCGCAAAGTTGTTGCGAAGAGGAGAAAATTTTATGATTTCATCATCTTTATCTCAGTTGGAGACTCCAACTCCTGCATATATTTGCCCGTATGACCAAGCCTGTAGCTACTTAGAAGAAGCGGCAAAAGAACTGAAGCTAGACCAAAGTATTGTGGAAGTTCTCAGTCACCCGCGTAAAGTCGTCACGGTTTCCATTCCTGTGAAACGGGATAACTCACAAGTGCAGGTTCTGGCTGGACATCGGGTGCAGCACTGCGATATTTTAGGTCCTTACAAAGGTGGCATTCGTTACCACCCAGCTGTCACACTGCGAGAAGTTTCAGCGCTGGCAATGCTCATGACTTGGAAATGTGCCCTCTTGGGTATTCCCTACGGTGGTGCCAAGGGAGGTATTGCTATAGACCCAAAATTCTACAGCGTTGATGAACTAGAACGCATCACTCGTCGTTATACCAGCGAATTGATTAAAGATATCGGTCCTGCAGTAGACATCCCAGCACCAGATATGGGAACCTCAGCCCGTGAAATGGCATGGATGATGGATACCTACTCAGTTAATGTCGGTAACGCCGTACCTGGGGTTGTGACAGGTAAACCGATTTCCATTGGTGGTTCACGAGGACGGGAAATGGCAACCGGACGCGGTGTCATGTTTATTGTCCGCGAGGCGCTGGCAGACAAAGGCCAATCATTAGTAGGAACTAGAATAGCCATCCAAGGTTTCGGTAATGTCGGGAGTGCAGCAGCTTTATTGCTCCATCAAGCAGGAGCGAAAGTGATAGCTGTTTCTACTGGTTCTGGGGGAGTCTTTTGTGAAGATGGTCTGGATATCCCAGCTTTAAAAGCTTATGTTGCCGAGAACCGCAAGAGTGTTGTTGGGTTCAAGCAAACAACACCAATCAGCAACGCAGACTTACTAACTTTGCCGTGCGATGTCTTAATTCCTGCAGCTTTGGAGAACCAGATTACTGAAGACAATGTACACCAGGTACAAGCCAAAATAGTCGCAGAGGCAGCTAACGGTCCAGTGACTCTTGCAGCAAACCAGGCGCTTGAGTCAAGAGGTGTGACAGTGCTACCAGATATCTTGGCAAATGCTGGCGGTGTCGTCGTGAGTTATCTGGAGTGGGTGCAGGGTCTTTCCTATGTCTTTTGGGATGAGGAACGTGTGAATAAAGAATTGGAACACTTAATGGTGCAAGCATATCATCAAGTTATTCAACAATCTCAGATACGACAAATTCCTCTGAGATTAGCAGCTTACACGCTGGGTGTGGGTCGTGTGGCTCAAGCGCTTCGCGATCGCGGTCTTTATCCTTGAAAAAGTTACAGGACAGGGGATGTATAACTTGAGGCTCTGCCTCAATATAATTGCTGAGAGGCTTTGCCTCCTTTGAGGCATTCCCATGCTCCGCATGGGAACGAGAAAGACGAGAAAGCCTGAAAGTTCTGTCAGATTTGACCAAGAAAGTAGTCAGGAGGAGGTAGAGTGCGTTCTGCCTCCTCATCTTCTCTAACGACAAGATTGTACATTAGCTTTGTTCTAACTGTTCGCGTAATTGTTCGCGGGGAAATCCTAGTTCAATGGCTTTATTGTATGAATCGCGTGCTTCTGTTTTTCTTTCTAATTTATCTAAGGCAAATCCTCGGTTAGCCCAAAGAAATGGGTCTTTTGGTTCGAGTTCTTTTGCTTTTTCTAATGCAGTCAGTGCTTCATTGTAGCGTTTTAAATCTAACAGTGCTAATCCTTTGTGCAGCCGAGCAGGATAAAAGTTATGTCTTCTTTCAATTGCTTTGTCAAATGATTTTAAGGCTTCTTCATGGTTTTGCAAGTATTGTGCTAGTATAATCCCACGGTTATACCAAACTTGATAATCATCTGGACGAATTTTGCTGGCTTCGTTAAAAGCTTGCAGAGCTTCTGGACGATTTCCCATAACGTTAAGTGCATTGCCTTTGCCAACAAGAGCTTCGTAGAAATTCTTATCAATCTCAAGTGCTTTTTCATAAGAATCGAGTGCATCTTGAGGACGATTTAACTTTTGCAATATATTGCCTCGATCCGTCAAAGCAATTGGGTCTTTCGGGTTTCTTCTGATAAAATAATCATAAGCTCCTATCGCTTCTTCAAAGTATGCTCTGGCTGCTTGTGGTCCTTGCAACCGTTCTGTTGCCAAACCAATTTCATACCAAATACTTGGTATATCTGGTCTGATTTGCTTCACTTTATCAAAAGCCTCTGAGGCTTTTTGATACTGTCGTAAGCCAAGATAAGCTATCCCTTTACCACTCCACCCATCAGCATCATCAGAGTTGATATCAAGTGCCTTTTCATGAGTTTCTAAGGCTTCTTGATATCTATCTAATCTATAGAGAACTTTACCTTTGTTATTTAACGTTTTGCTGTCATCTGGTTCGATAATGAGCGCTTTATTATAAGATTCCAAGGCTCCTGAAAGGCGTCCTAAGCTCAAAAGAGCATCTCCTCGTCCTTGCCAAGCTTCAGCATAATTTGGTTTGATTGCTATCAGGTCTTGAAATGTATCAAGAGCTTTTCCTGGTTCACGTACACTCAGAAAATGATTTCCTTGATAGAGGTAATACAAAGGACGGACAAATGGGTGAACAAATTCTATGCAAATTAGGATAGCTCCTGCTGTTCCTAAGACAACGAAAATGTACCAAAGCTTAAACATCTGAGATTCAGATGGTCTTGTTGTCATCTCAGACATGTGTGGCGAACTCATTTCGGTTTCCACTGGAAATTCATTTAGATTCGTGACAATATCGAGGACTGTTATTTCATCTAGCTCTGTTAATATATCGTCTACAGATTGATAACGATGGTCTGGGTTTGAATAAACCATTTTTGTTAAAATAGAAGCTAACAAATCATCAATATCAACTTCGTTAGACCATATTATCCTGTCTCTTTCATCACGTCTTAAGTCTCTTGGGTGTATTCCGGTCAACAACTGAATTGCTGTCATCCCTAAACCATATATGTCACTGTTATAACCTGGTCTTCCTGCCAATTGTTCTTGTGGAGCATATCCAGGAGTGCCAATCATAGTTTGAGTATATAACTGTTGCTGCGCAGATGAATGTCTAGGGTCTAATTGTTTGACTGCACCAAAATCAATCAAGACAAATTTTCTATCCTCCTTCCTCATCATTATGTTGGAAGGTTTGACATCACGGTGAATAATATTTATTTGATGCAGATATTGCAGAATTCTCAGGATTTCTCTTAGGAAAATAACAACTCTGTGTTTTGACCATTTTCTGTCAAGCAGATTCAGTAATGTTTTACCTTCTATATATTCTTGAACTAAATAATAACTTTGATCTTGCTCAAAGTAATCAAAATATCTTGGGATCTGTTGGTTTTGTTGCAAATGAAAAAGAGCACTTGCCTCTCTTTTAAATAAAATTTTTGCTGTTTCAATGTCAGCATTCTGAGGGTCGAGTTTTTTAATGACACAAGGGGAATTGGATGTGTGAGTATCTTCGGCAAGATAAGTGATACCAAAGCCTCCTCTAGCTAATTCTCTGACTATTTTATAGCGTCCACACAGTAGTCTTTTTCCCCTTGTTGTCTTCATATTCATTGAATTTTGAATTTTGGAGTGATGTTCTGCAACCAAACTAGGTAGACAGAATTAACAATATGTGATAAGGAATAATAACCTTCTTATACATTTTTGAATTTTGATTGATGTTCTTATACCTCCAGAATAGACTTAACAACATCTTTACTCTCTCCTTCAAACAATGTATCAGTTATCAGTCATGAGTTTTTTGATAATTGTTCACTGTTTTTATCTCTTCAAGGAAAGGAAATTCTAAATTTGTATTTCATAACCTATAGGTCATATAAAGATTCTCTCAAAGACTTAAGTAAAATTTTATTATGACTTTAGTAAGAACAAACAAGATTTGTGGTAAATATTTTTTAAATAATCAAGCTAATCTCTCCACTTCCGGGGCTAGATAGTTATACTTTGGCAACGGAAACTTCGTTCGAGGAGCAAATAATATGAATAGAGGCGGGCAGCTTGGGTTTGGGAATCTCAATTTAGCTGTTGCGTTGATAATAAATATGTCTTTCTTGTTCCCTCATTATAAAGCTTTCGCCCAGAACTGGCTCCATGAGGGTTCCAATAGCGAAATTTTACCTCCTAAATTTCCGATTTTGACTCCTAGTCTTAGAAATACAACCTCAACTGCTATTCTATCTCAGGTTCCTGACCCCATTACTCCAGCACCACCAATTACTCCAGCACCACCAATTACTCCAGTACCACCAACAATACCACCACCACAACCCCTACCGACTCCACAACCATTACCAGAACCTCCACTTGATATTACTCCGTCAACACCTACTCCAGAATCGCGTCCTACTATTCCTGGCACTATTATCGTTAAAAAGTTTGAGTTTGTAAGTAACACAAAAAAAGTATTTAGTAACAAAAAGTTAAGTGAGGTAACTGCTCCATTTACCAATAGACCAATCACTTTCGCTGAACTGCTGGAAGTAGAGACCATTATCACCAAGCTTTACACTGATGCTGGGTATGTCAATTCTGGTGCTTCGATCCCTGCTGACCAAAGTTTTCCTCCAGAGGGAGCAGTTGTCAAAGTTCAGATTATTGAAGGTGGAGTCGAAGAGATTAAGGTCACAGGTACGCGACGCTTGAACCCAGACTATGTACGCAGTCGCATTGGACTCGCCACCTCTAGACCCTTGAACCGATTTCGCCTACTAGAAGCATTGCAATTGTTGCAACTCAACCCTTTGATTGAAAATCTTTCTGCTGAATTGTCTACGGGATCACGTCCAGAAAAGAGTGTACTGGAAATCAATGTCGTAGAAGCAGACTCATTTAAGACAGAGTTGTTTGTGGATAATGGTCGTGCGCCTAGTGTCGGTAGTTTCCGGCGGGGTATTCGTCTAAGCGAAGGGAATGTCTTTGGCTTAGGCGATCGCTTTAGTGCAACATACACAAATACCGACGGAAGTAACGCCCTTGACCTCAGCTATGCTTTACCTATAAATCCTCGAAATGGTACATTCAACATAGCAGGTGGATTTACAAACACTACGGTCATAGAACCACCCTTTGATCGGATTGATATCACGGGTGATTCTTTTTACATAGATGTCGGTTTTCGCCAGCCAATCATCGAATCTGCCACTCAAGAATTGGCGCTGGGTCTCACTTTTTCTCGACAGCAAAGTAAAACGCAACTGCTGGGACAGGACTATGCGCTTTCTGCAGGAGCCGACGAGAACGGGGAAACCCGCATATCTGCAGTACGATTTTTCCAGGAATATACACAACGTAGTTCGCAAGAAGTCTTAGCTTTTCGCTCTCAATTTAGTCTCGGAGTTGGGTGGCTTGATGCGACTGTCAACAATCAAGTTCCGGATAGTCGGTTTTTCTCCTGGCGCGGACAAGGACAGTATGTGCGACTTTTGGCACGAGACACCTTAATGGTACTTCGTTCGGACATACAGTTAACAACAAGAGCATTGGTACCCTTAGAGCAATTGAGCGTAGGGGGTATACAAAGCGTCCGGGGTTATAGACAGGATGAGTTTTTGGTCGATAACGGCTTTTTTGCTTCCGCAGAAGTGAGGTTTCCCATTCTGCGAGTAGAAGAAGTCAAAGGAGTTTTACACATCGTACCGTTTGTTGATTTTGGCGTTGGTTGGAATAATCGAGCTAGACCCAATAAACCAGATCTTGATCCCAATACTTTGATTGGTCTAGGTTTGGGTTTGCAATGGCAGATGGGCGATACATTGACTGCCCGCCTTGACTACGGTTTTCCTCTAACGAGGGTTGATTCGAGAGAGGATAGAACATGGCAAGAGCAAGGTTTGTATTTTTCAGTCAATTACAGTCCGTTTTAGCCCAGCTGCGCCACCCCTCTGGGAGCTCGCGGAGCTACCGTGTCACACATCTCGCTCAAAACCTCACCCTCGCTTTTAGCTACGCAAATCTTCCCTCTCCGAACTCGCGGAGAGGGATGCCCGACAGGGCAGGGTGAGGTTCCGTTAGCGTAGCGTCTCGTAGACAGGGAATTTTGAGTCATTCGATGACTGCCTCCCAGTGATTATATTGAGGCTCTGCCTCAAGTTATGCATTCCCGCTCAGTGTCAAGGAACAAGAAAGTAAAAAATTCTTTACAACCAAACGCATCTCTGATGAAAAAGATATCGCTCTTCTTACTCACCTTACCTCTCTGCACTATAGGCAGTCTTGCGCCTCTGTTCAACGCAGTTGCGCAGCAAGTTTCTGCTGATGGAACTGTATCTACGACAGTCACCAGCCCCGATGGAAAAAACTTCAACATCAACGACGGTACAACAAGGGGAACAAATCTTTTTCACAGCTTCAAAGAATTTTCTGTTCCCACAGGTGGCTCGGCTAACTTCAACAATGCAAATAGCATACAAAACATTATCAGCCGGGTGACGGGTGGTTCTATTTCTAGTATTGATGGCTTGATAAAAGCCAATGGCGCAGCGAACTTGTTTTTACTCAATCCAGCAGGGATTGTTTTTGGACCAAATGCCAGTTTGAATATTGGTGGTTCGTTTTTGGGGAGTACGGCGAATAGTTTCGTGTTTGACAATGGGTTTGAGTTTAGCGCGACTGACCCGCAAGCACCGCCATTGTTAACTATCAATATTCCGATTGGGTTGAGGTTTCGGGATAATCCGGGAACGATTCAGGTGCAGGGTGATGGTCAGGGACTAAGGTCAGTAACAGATAACTTAATTGATACAACATCTGGATTGCGAGTACAACAAAACCAAACTTTAGCGTTGGTAGGGGGTGATGTCAGCTTAGAAGGAGCAACACTCAAGACTGCTGGCGGACGGATAGAATTGGGCAGTGTTAAAGGTTCTGAGCTAGTGAATATTACACCTATTAACAAAGGTTTTGCTTTGAACTATGGTAATGTAAAAAACTTTGGCAACATTCAACTATCTCAACAGACAGCAGTTGATGCAAGCGGCGTCGGCGGTGGTGATATTCAAGTCTGGGGTAGGAGTATCACTCTCAGCGATGGTTCCCAGATAGAGAATAGTACCCTAGGAGCAGAAAAAGGTGGGGCTTTGGTTGTCAACGCTAGTGAACGGGTAGAAGCTGTTGGTACCTCGTCTGATGGAAAATTCAGTAGCGGCTTGTTTACTCAAGTATATGCAGGAGCAACGGGAGCAGGAGGAGATTTGACAGTTAATACCCAAGAGTTATTCTTCCGAAATGGGGCAGTGCTAAGTACTAGCACTGCTGGGCAGGCAGATGCAGGTAGTATAAAGATTAATGCTACGGACACAATCTCTTTTGCTGGAGTAGATAACAATGGTACTATCAGTGGTATCTTCAGTGATGTATACACCGGGGCAGAAGGCAAAAGTGGTAACATTGAACTCCAGGCAAACTCAGTCTCAATCACTGATGGGGCGCAACTGTTCGCCAGCACTGCGGGTAAGGGAGATGCAGGGAGTATCAAAATTAATGCCAGCGATACTGTCTCTTTTTCTGGGGTGAATCGGATAAACGGAAACCCCAGTGCTGCCTTTAGTAACATAGACGAAGGAGGTGTGGGCAACGGGGGTGAAATCAACATTACTGCAGGCTCACTCGAATTGACCAATGGGGGTCAGTTGAATGCTTTTGTCCGTGGTGCTTCAGGAACAACTGCTGGTGGAAATGGCAATGCCGGAAATGTGAAGCTTGATATTCGCAACGGCATCACGATTGCGGGAGTGAGTAACAATGGTACCTACAGTGGTATCTTCAGTGGTGTGGAAAGTGGAGCAGAAGGCAAAGGTGGTAACATTGAACTGCAAGCTAGCTCGGTCTCACTCACTGATGGCGCATACATAGAAGCCAGCACCTATGGCAAAGCAGAGGCTGATAGGTTAGCCAATGCAGGAAATATTCAAATTAAGGTCTCTGGGGATGTTTCTTTCACAGGAGGTTCTTATCTTAACTCTTCAACTTCTGGACAAGGGAATGCAGGTAATGTGACGATTTCTGCTGGTGGGAAAATTTTCTTAGATGGAAAAAACGGATACCCTAGTAGTATCAGAAGCACTGTGGAAAGTGGAGCAGAAGGCAAAGGTGGTAACATTGAACTGCAAGCTAGCTCGGTCTCACTCACTGATGGCGCATACATAGAAGCCAGCACCTATGGCAAGGGGGATGCAGGCAGTATAAAAATTAATGCTACCGATGCAGTCTCTTTTTCTGGAGTCAATCCGATATACGGAAACCCCAGTTCTGCTTTCAGTAACGTAGAAGCAGGAGGTGAGGGCAACGGTGGCGAAATCTACATTACCGCAGGCTCACTCGAATTAACTAATGGGGGTCAACTCAATACCTTTGTCCGTAGTGCCTCAGAAACTGCCCCTGCAGGTAAGGGCAATGCCGGAGATGTGAAGCTTGATATTCGCAACGGCATCACGATTGCGGGAGTGAGTAACAATGGTACCTACAGTGGTATCTTCAGTGGTGTATACACCGGGGCAGAAGGCAAAGGTGGCAACATCGAACTCCAGGCTAGCTCAGTCTCAATCACTGATGGCGCATACATAGAAACCAGCACCTATGGCAAGGGGGATGCAGGCAGTGTGAAAATTAATGCCACTGATACAATCTCTTTTGCTGGAGTAGATAACAATGGTAGCGGCAGTGGCATCAATGTAGACACAGGGGCAGAAGGCAAAGGTGGCAGTATCGAACTCCAGGCTAGCTCAGTCTCACTCACTGACGGTGCTCAACTGTCTGCCAGTACTTATGGAAGAGGGGATGCAGGCAGTGTAAAGATTAATGCCACTGATACTGTCTCTTTTTCTGGGGTGAATCGGATAAGCGGAAACCCCAGTGCCGTCTTTAGTACCGTAGAAGCAGGAGCTATGGGCAATGGTGGCGATATTTACATTACTGCAGGCTCACTTGAGTTAACTAATGGGGGTCAACTCAATACCTTTGTCCGTAGTGCCTCCCAAACAGCTTCTGCAGGTAAAGGCAATGCAGGAGATGTGAAACTTGATATTCGCAACGGCATCACGATTGCGGGAGTGAATAATAATGGTGTCTACAGTGGTATCGTCAGTGGTGTAGACACTGGGACAGAAGGTGATGGAGGCAACATCGAAATACGAGCTAGATATTTCTCACTCACTGATGGGGCATACATAAATGCCAGCACCTATGGCAAGGGAGATGCAGGCAGTATAAAAATTAATGCCACCGATACAATCTCTTTTACTGGGGTGGATAACAATGGTACCAGCGGTGGTATCTTCAGCATTGTATACACAGGGGCAGAAGGTAATGGTGGTAACATCGAACTGCAAGCTAGCTCGGTCTCACTCACTGATGGGGCATACATAAATGCCAGCACCTATGGCAAGGGAGATGCAGGCAGTATAAAAATTAATGCCACTGATACAATCTCTCTCACCGGGGTGGATAACAATGGTATTGGCAGTGCCATCTTCAGTGGTGTATACACAGGGGCAGAAGGCAAAGCTGGCAATATCGAACTCCAGGCGAGCTCAGTCTCACTCACTGATGGGGCATACATAAGTGCTAGTACCGCTGGTAAAGGGGATGCAGGCAGTGTAAAGATTAATGCTACCGATACTATCTCTTTGACTGGGAGTGGTATCTTCAGTATTGTATACACTGGGGCTGAAGGCAAAAGTGGCAACATCGAACTCCAGGCAAACTCGGTCTCGCTCACTGATGGCGCATACATAAGTGCCAGTACCGGTGGCAAAGGAGATGCAGGCAGTGTGAGAATTAATGTCAGTGGTCCCGTTTCTGTTGATGGAAGTTACATTACCAGCAGTGTTGAATCATCTGGTGTGGGCAAGGCAGGCGGCATTGATATCACAGCGCGATCGCTCTTTGTGAACAATGGCGGTAGAATCTCTACTAGTAATCTGGGAAATGGTACAGCAGGCAATATAAAAGTTACGACCGCTAAAGACATCCGGCTGGACAACCAAGCAACTATCCGCGCCAACACCAATGGAGGAGAAGGCAACATTAGCCTGAATTCTCTCGACTTAATCTTGCGCCGTAACAGCAGCATCACCACAAATGCCACAGGCACGGCTGATGGGGGTAGTATTACCATTGACACTGGCAACTTAGTAGCCCTGGAAAAGAGCGAAATCACTGCTAAAGCCCAACAAGGTTACGGGGGAGAGGTCATCATTACAACCACCGGAGGTAGATTTATTTCCCCAGATAGCGTGATTTCTGCCTCTTCTGAAGCTGGTCCGCAGTTTAGTGGGACTGTGCAATTCAATACACCCGATATTGACCCAAGTCAGGGGTTAATTGAATTCCCAGAAACCGTCACAGACCCCGCACAACAGATAGCTCAAAATCCCTGTCTACGAGGAGGAGGTGAATTTATCATCACCGGACGTGGCGGATTTCCAACTGATCCCAGTAAAGTTTTCAGTAGTGATAACGTGCGTGTGGATTTAGTCAAACCTGTTGCTAGTCAGGTGAATGTAACAACGACAACTCACAAGCAGCCATCCACCACATCTACCAGTGCAACAGACAAACCCATAGTCCCTGCACGAGGATGGATATTCAATGAAAAAGGTGAGGTGACGCTGGTCGCTTATGACCCCACCAAAACTGGTCCACAGCGTGAGCCGCAAACACCTGCTAACAGTTGTGCAGCACAGAGATAAAAAACAGAGATAAAAATTATTACGCAAGGGGATAAGCTCTTCCCCTTAGCGTGAAAATACTGCTTATAGTCGTCAAAAATTCTTTACAACAAACGCATGTCGTATGAAACAATGTAGGCGATCGCCCCAAGTGAGTCTTCCAAAAGCAGCATCGCTCTTATTCACCTTACCCCTATGTACCATAGGTGCTTTAACGCCTCTGTTCAACGCAGTTGCGCAAGTTTCTACTGATGGAACTGTATCTACAACCGTAACCGTCACCGGCCCTGATGGAAAAACTTTCAACATCAACGACGGTACAACAAAGGGAACAAACCTTTTTCACAGCTTCAAAGAATTTTCTGTTCCTACTGGTGGCTCGGCTAATTTCAACAATGCAGCTAATATACAAAACATTATTAGCCGGGTGACGGGTCCTTCTATTTCTAATATTGATGGTTTGATTAGTACGCTGAACCCAGCTAACCTGTTTTTACTCAATCCCAATGGAATTGTTTTTGGACCAAATGCCAGTTTGAAGATTGGTGGTTCATTTTTCGCAACTACGGCAAATAGTTTCGTGTTTGACAATGGGTATGAGTTTAGTGCGACTGACCCGCAAGCACCATTGTTGACTATCAATATTCCGATTGGGTTGAGGTATCGGGATAATCCGGGAGATATTAAAGTAGAAGGACCAGGGCACGGACTTAACTATAATGATCTTGCCAAGTCAGGAGCCCGTCCCAACTTTGACTCGAACGTTACGGGATTGCAAGTTGAACCCGGAAAAACTTTAGCACTCGTAGGAGGAAATGTTTTTATTGAGGGTGGTGTACTCAAGTCAAAAGGAGGACGTATTGAAATCGGTAGTATTGACAGCAATCAGTTTGTGAATCTCGTCCCAGTAGAACAAGGGTTATCGCTGGACTATGAAGGTACCTCCAGTTTTCGAGACATCCAGTTTTCTAATCAAGCGTTCGTGAATGTCACAGGAGATGGCGGTGGTTCTATTGCGATCCAAGGTAAGAATATCAGTGTCACCTCTGAATCAAATCTATTATCTGATACGCTTGCTGATAAAGATGGGGGAGACATTAGCATTGTTGGTGACTCTATAGTTTTCAATCGATCCGGCGTCACCAGTAACACCTTCGGTTCAGGGAAGGGCGGACAAATTATACTGGAAGCCAACAACATCAAGTTAGAGAATAACGGTGGTGCGAGCATTCAGACATGGGACAAAGGTGACGCGGGAAACATCAACATTAGTGCGAATTCTTTGGAGATTAAAAACCAATGGGGAATCACTAGTATAACGACAGCAAATAGCACAGGTAAAGCTGGAGATATCAACATTACTGTTAATGGTCCTATGGCGATCGACTTCGTAGGTATACGGACCGACTCCTCCGGCAGAGGTGATGCTGGTAAAATCAACATCAATGCAAATTCTTTAGAGATTAAAAACTCAACTGTCTCTAGCAGAGTCACTAACACAGGTCAAGCCGGAGAAATTAAGTTTAAGATTGCAGACTCTCTTGATGTTAAGAATTCAAGGATAACTACCGACACCTTTGGGACGGGTGACGCTGGTAAAATCAACATCAATGCAAATTCTTTTCGGCTTCAAGATGGGGCTGTTGAGAGCCAAGCGGGGAGAAATAGCACAGGTAAGGGTGGAGAAATCAACATTACCGCAGGTACTTTAGAATTACCGCAAAGTGCAGGTATATCTACAACCACTTTTGCTAAAGGTGACGCTGGGGAAATCAACATCAATGCAGATTCCTTTCTACTGCAACGCTCAAGAGTCCGTAGCAATACACAGACAGGTAGCACAGGTAACGCTGGAGAAGTCAACATTACTGCAGGTCTATTTCAGATTAACAGCGCTAATGTACAGACGGTAAGCTCCAGCAGTGGTAAAGCTGGTAATTTGAAGGTTGTGGCTGACACCATTAAGCTTGATGACAGTTCGCTTAGAGCCAATACAACAGCAGGAGAAGGCAACATTACCCTCAACTCCGGTGACTTAATCTTACGCGATAACAGCAGCATCACCACAAATGCCACAGGCACAGCAACAGGAGGCAATATTACTATCAATACTGATAACCTAGTTGCTCTAGAAGATAGCAATATCACTGCTAATGCGGAGAAAGGCTTTGGAGGAAGAATTTTTATTACAGCTCAAGGCATCTTTCGCTCTCCAGACAGTGATATTACTGCGTTTTCGGAACTTGGTCGTCAATATAGTGGCACTGTGCAACTCAATACACCAGAGACTGACCCTAGTCAAGGATTAATTGAATTCCCAGAAACAGTCACAGACCCCGCACAGCAGATAGCTCAAAATCCCTGTCTGCGAGGAGGAGGTGAATTTATCATCACCGGACGTGGCGGATTTCCAACTGATCCCAGTAAAGTTTTCAGTAGTGACAATGTGCGTGTAGATTTAGTCAAGCCTGTCGCTAGTACAGTGAATTCAACAAGTACGACTAAGAGTCAGCCATCCACCACATCTACCAGTGCAACTGACAAACCCATAGTCCCTGCACGAGGATGGATATTCAATGAAAAAGGTGAGGTGACGCTGGTAGCTTATGACCCCACCAAAACAGGTCCACAACGCTCGCCGCAAACACCTGCTAACAGTTGTTCAGCACAGAGATAAAAAACAGAGATAAAAATTATTACGCAAGGAGAACAAGGTCTTCTCCTTGACGTGAAAATACTGATTATAGTCGTCAAAAATTCTTCGTAACAAACGCATGTCGTATGAAACAATGTAGGCGATACGCTTTGCGTCAAGCCTCCGGCTTATCGCTCTTATTCACCTGGTATTGCATAATCGCTTTTCACGCAGCAATTTTCACGGGTGGGGTGTTTCGGGATTTATAAGTGACTAAGCGAACTTGATATTATTCAGGGCACAGGAGTATTTTTAGGATGCTCTCCTGCATAGTAAACAACAACTTTCCGTTCTTGGGCATCAGGGACATAAAATACCCTATCTCCCTTTGTGACCTCATATTCCCATGCACCCTTGTAGCGTTTACCTTTTAACGGAAAAACCCGCTTAGGTTTCCTAATCATAGGAGCAGTACATAAATCTTCATAGCAGCGTCGAGCATTTTCCGGCGCACGCAACAGTAACAATTCCCAGTCCTGATTAATATCAAGTCCGTTTGAATAATTGTCATTGCGTTAGCGTAGCGTGCCCTCCGGGCATACGCAGCGATAGCGGAGTGAAGCAATCTCAAACCGTTGCGATTGCTTCGTTTCACTTCGTTCCACTCGCAATGATATATCACAAGTATTTTACCGGACTTGATATAACCCGTCGATTCTTTGCTACCACTAACCACTCGGTTGCGGGTGCAGCAATTTCAGCTTGAAGAGACGACTCTGCGGGTGGGTTTTCAGAAGCTTCTTCAGTAGTAGATATATCTGTTGGCGGTTTGGAGAGTGGTTCTTCTGGCGGTACCACATTTTCAGAAGAAGTAGCAAGTGTTACACATAGTTGCATCATTTGGTTCACTATGCAATAACACTTTCAGTGGTCGGTGGAGTCAATGGCACTTCGTCATCTAAGTCACTGAAAGCTTTCTCCAGTTCGGGACTATGAATTGCTATGGCACTTTCATGCCACTCATGTATCACGACATCAAGCATATCCCAATCACCAGTGTCATAACCAACACTACATGCATTAATCACCTCTGCAACCAGTTCATTTAACTCTTCTGTGTCAAACGCCTTCATCCATCCATATTCGTGGTTGTCACCAATCTCTTTTCCTTGGCTTAATTGGTAAGCAACGTTGATGACCTCAACCACAATTCTAGTCAGAGCAGCTGCTTTAATGTGCCCCGCCATTTCTTCTCGCCGCAGTAATGCAAAGGCTTGGTCGTTGCGAGTGATAGTCACCGGACGATTAAGAGCGATGTCCAAAACGCGACCAGGCTGGCGATTCAATTCAGTCGCACTAATCAACTCATCACTGTAAATACTATTTCTACTGCTGCTGAACATTGTTTGAGCGCCTGTCCAAGGTTTACTAGATATCAAGAAAATTGAGAATGCTGCGTTGAAGCTCCTGCTTATACGTAATATTATACGTAATCACATCCACTTTTCTTGGCAACCACTTGCGCTACAGTTGAAAAGGTGTAGGCAGTTCTTTCACCATCACCGGACGTGGCGGATTTCCATCTAATCCTAATCAAATCCTCAGCAGTGATAACGTGCGTGTAGATTTGGTCAAACCTGTTGTTAGTACAGTGAATTCAACAAGGACAACTAAGAGTCAGCCATCCACCACATCTACCAGTGCAACAGACAAACCCATAGTCCCTGCACGAGGATGGATATTCAATGAAAAAGGTGAGGTGACGCTGGTCGCTTATGACCCCACCAAAACTGGTCCACAACGCTCACCGCAAACATCACAGAGATAATAATTATTACGCAAGGGGATAAGCTCTTCCCCTTAGCGTGAAAATACTGATTATAGTCTCTGTCAAAAATTCTTTATAACAAACGCATTGAATATGAAACAATGTAGGCGATCGCCCCAAGTGAGTCTTCCAAAGGCAGCATCGTTCTTATTTACTTTACCCCTATGCACCATAGGTGCTTTAATGCCTCTGTCCAACGCAGTTGCGCAGCAAGTTTCTGCTGATGGAACTGTATCCACCACCGTCACCAGCCCCGATGGAAAAAATTTCAACATCAACGACGGTACAACAAGGGGAACAAACCTTTTTCACAGCTTCAAAGAATTTTCTGTTCCCACAGGTGGCTCGGCAAACTTCAACAATGCAAATAGCATACAAAACATTATCAGCCGGGTGACTGGTGGTTCTATTTCTAGTATTGATGGTTTGATAAAAGCCAATGGCGCAGCGAACTTGTTTTTACTCAATCCAGCAGGGATTGTTTTTGGACCAAATGCCAGTTTGAATATTGGTGGTTCGTTTTTGGGGAGTACGGCGAATAGTTTCGTGTTTGACAATGGGTTTGAGTTTAGCGCGACTGACCCGCAAGCACCACCATTGTTGACTATCAATATTCCGATTGGGTTGAGATATCGGGATAATCCGCAAAGCATTACAACTCAATCTACTAGTCTTACTGTTCCTGAAGAAAAATCTTTGGCACTGGTAGGCGGTAATGTGAGCTTGAATGGTGGAGGACTGTTTGCACGAGGAGGACAAGTTGAATTAGGAGGATTATCTGCAGCCGGAACGGTGGGATTGAATGGCGATGGAAGCTTGAGTTTTCCTGTGGGAGTCCAACGAGGTGATGTATCGCTCACCAATAGCGCTTACGTCTATGTTAGCGGAGGCGGGGGAGGCAATATTGGGATTAATGCCCGAAATTTAGAGCTTTCGGGAGGAAGTCTTTTTTATGCTGGAATAGAGTCAGGTTTAGGAACTCCGGGCGCTCAAGCAGGTGATATTAAAATTGATGCTACAGATAGGGTGAAAATCGAAGGAAGAAGTGGCTCTCCTAGTGGAATCGTTAACTCAACAGGCAACTTTTCATTGGATAGTTCTAGCATCATAGAACCAGGAAACGCAGGAAATGTGGTCATCAACACAGGAACCCTGGAAGGAATCGGCAATATTTTGATAGGTTCTGCCACTAACGGAGAAGGAAATGCAGGAAGGGTAACCATCACAGCTAAGGATAAAGTCTCCTTAACAGGCGAATCCACCAATAATAACTTCGAGGGCTTCGCTTTTTTAGTTAGTTTTGTGGGTTCGTCAGGTACAGGGAATGGTGCTGATATTATTATCAATACGCCCTCCCTCTCTTTATCTAACAGCGGCGTCCTTGCTTCCACTTTAGGACAAGGGAATGCAGGGAATATCGAACTCAAGGCTTCTGAGTCTATTTCTGTAGGAAGTCGCTCCCAGCTGCAAGCCGCTACCTCTGGTGGAGGAAATGCAGGCAATATAGTTATTGACGCTCCTGATGCTGCTGTCTTTTTTGATGGGGCAAACACTTTAGCAAGTACTGCTGTAGGCGAAGACAGTACTGGTAAAGGTGGAGATATTACAATCAAAGCGCGTGATTTCTCTGTAACCAATGGTGCTTCATTGTTCACCACGACCTTTGGACAAGCAGAAGCTGGTAGATTAGCCAATGCTGGAAATATTCAAATTAATGTCTCTGAGAATGTTTCTTTCGCAGGAGGTTCTTATCTTAGCTCTTCTACGTTAGGACAGGGGAATGCAGGCAATGTGAATGTTTCTGCTGATGGAAATATCTCTTTTGATGGAAAAGGGAGCGAAAGCTCCAGAACTGGTATCTTCAGCAGTGTGGGCACGGGAGCAGAAGGTAATGCAGGGAACATCGAATTGCAGGCTAGATCGGTTTCAGTGACTGATGGTGCGCAACTAGTTGCCAGTACATCTGGCAAAGGGGATGCAGGCAGTGTGAGGATTAATGCCACTGATACAATCTCTTTTACCGGGGTAGATAATAATGGTACTGCCAGTGGTATCTTCAACACTTTAGGCACAGGTGCAGAAGGCAAAGGTGGCAATATCGAACTCCAGGCTAGCTCAGTCTCAATCACTGATGGTGCGCAACTCATTGCCAGCACCTATGGCAAGGGTGATGCGGGCAGTATGAAAATTAATGCTACCGATGCAGTCTCTTTTTCTGGAGTGAGTGCAACAAACGGATTCCCCAGTGCAGCCTTCAGTACCGTAGAAGCTGGAGGTGTGGGCAACGGTGGCGAAATCTACATTACCGCAGGCTCACTTGAGTTAACAAATGGTGGTCAACTCAATACCTTTGTCCGTGGTGCTTCAGAAACAGCTTCTGCAGGTAAAGGCAATGCAGGAGATGTGAAACTTGATATTCGCAACGGCATCACGATTGCGGGAGTGAATAATAATGGTGTCTATAGTGGCATCTTCAGTAGTGTAAACACTGGGGCAGAAGGCAAAGGTGGTAACATTGAACTCCAGGCTAGCTCAGTCTCAATCACTGATGGCGCTCAACTGTCTGCCAGCACCTCTAGCAAGGGGGATGCAGGCAGTGTGAAAATTAATGCTACCGATACAATCTCTTTGTCTGGAGTGAATCAGAAATACAGAAACCCCAGTTTTGTTTTCAGTAGTGTCGAAAAAGGGGGAGAGGGTAAAGGTGGTAACATTGAACTACAAGCCAGGTCAGTCTCACTCGCAGATGGGGCGCAACTCATTGCTAGCACATCTGGTACAGGAGATGCGGGTAGTGTGAGGATTAATGCTACAGATATAGTCTCTTTTTCTGGAGTGAATCCGACAAACGGATTCCCCAGTGCCGCCTTCAGTACTGTAGAATCGGGGGGTGTGGGCAACGGTGGCGAAATCAACATTACTGCAGGCTCACTCGAATTGACCAATGGAGGTCAACTCAATACCTTGGTTCGTACTGCCTCTCAAACAGCGCCTGCGGGTAATGGCAATGCAGGAAATGTGAGGCTTAATATTCGTGATGCGGTCACAATTACGGGAGTGAATAACAACTATGATACTCGCAGTGGTATCTTCAGTGATGTGGAAAGCGCAGCTGTGGGCAATGCAGGCGGCATTGATATCACAGCACGATCGCTCTTTGTGAACAATGGCGGTAGAATCTCTACTAGTAATTTCGGAAATGGTGCTGCAGGTAATATAAAAGTTACGACTGCTAAAGATATCCGGCTGGATAACCAGGCGATTATCAGCGCCAACACCAGTGGAGGAGAGGGCAACATTAGCCTGAATTCTCTCGACTTAATCTTACGCCGTAACAGCAGCATCACCACAAATGCCACAGGCACGGCTGATGGGGGTAGCATTACCATTGACACTGGTAACTTAGTAACCCTGGAAAAGAGCGAAATCACTGCTAAAGCCCAACAAGGTTACGGAGGAGAGGTCATCATTACAACCACCGCAGGTAGATTTGTTTCCCCAGATAGCATCATCTCTGCCTCTTCTGAAGCTGGTCCGCAGTTCAGTGGGACTGTGCAATTCAATACACCCGATATTGACCCAAGTCAGGGGTTAATTGAATTCCCAGAAACTGTTACAGACCCCGCACAACAGATAGCTCAAAATCCCTGTCTACGAGGAGGAGGTGAATTTATCATCACCGGACGTGGCGGATTTCCAACTGATCCCAGTAAAATCCTCAGCAGTGATAACGTGCGTGTGGATTTAGTCAAGCCTATCGCTAGTCAGGTGAATGTAACAACGACAACTCACAAACAGCCATCCACCACATCTACCAGTGCAACAGACAAACCCATAGTCCCTGCACGAGGATGGATATTCAATGAAAAAGGTGAGGTGACTCTGGTCGCTTATGACCCCACTAAAACTGGTCCACAGCGTGAGCCGCAAACACCTGCTAACAGTTGTTCAGCACAGAGATAAAAAACAGAGATAAAAATTATTACGCAAGGGGATAAGCTCTTCTCCTTGGCGTGAAACTACTGATTAAGGACTGACAATTAAAGCTCTTCTTGATGAAAACAAGTATCAAAAGAGCATAAAAATTAGTGATAAAGAACTGTCAAGCGTTCGCTTGGAAAAGTCTGAGTTTCATGGGGACTGGAACTATCGGATTGTACCTCAAAACGATTTGAATCTTTCTTCCCCCTCAGCAAATAGGTAATTTATTTCTGCGCGATTCCTAATGAACGCCAGATACCAGGGCGCGGGAAAGCCGTTATTCGTGCTGGCTCCTAATGACTAATGACTAATGACTAATGACTAATGACTAATGACTAATGACTGCCAAAACATCGTTAACTTTATTTGTACCGACCTACTTAAGCTGTGAGCTTAATTTTTCCAATCTAAAATCTAAAATCTAAAATCTAAAATCTAAAATTAGTATAGTCTTGACTCAACCTAACCCAGTGTCAAAGAACCTGCAAGAAACTCACTTAAACCGTGCGCGTGCTAGTCTAAGCCTTGCGCTGTCTTGGTATGGAAATCTTCGCAAACCAGCACAGTCGTCATCAAACTCTCAATTAGCAGGTTTGGTAAAACCAGAGTTAGAGGTTTTGACCTCGACACTCAACAAACTAGACTATAACGTGATTCGTATCGCTGCTTTTGGTTTGGTAAGTCGTGGAAAGTCAGCGGTGTTAAATGCTTTAGTGGGACAAAAGATTTTACAAACTGGTCCCCTTAACGGTGTCACTCAGTATCCTCGTTCTATACGCTGGAATCCTGGCGGTAAGGTACAGGTGGAGTTAATTGATACACCAGGCTTAGATGAAATTGAAGGTGAATCTCGGGCGCACATGGCGCGGGAAGTTGTGCTTCAAGCAGATCTCATTCTATTTGTCGTGTCTGGCGATATTACCCGCACTGAGTATCGGATGCTATGTGAATTGCGTGAGGCGCAGAAACCTCTGATTTTGGTGTTTAACAAGATAGACCTTTACCCAGATACAGACAAAACAGCAATTTACAATAATTTACAACAGTTGGGTGCAGCAAATCCCCAAGGAAAGCCCTTAAAACCTGATGAAATTGTTATGGTGGCGGCGGAACCTGCACCAATGGAAGTGCGCGTTGAATGGTCTGATGGTGGTGTTGCACATGAATGGGAGACACCATCGCCACAAATAGATGAACTGAAAGAAACAATTCTTAAAATTCTCAATCGTGAAGGGCGATCGCTCTTAGCTTTAAACGCACTCATCCAAGCGCGGGATGCACAAGAGGCGATCGCCCAAAAAACCCTCGACTTACGCCAACAACAAGCAGAAGACCTGATTTGGCAATTTACCAAATACAAAGCTTTGGCAGTCGGGCTAAATCCCATAGCCTTTTTAGATATTCTAGGCGGAACAGTTGCTGATTTAGCTTTAATTCGCTCGCTAGCACGTCTGTACGGTTTACCCATGACTGGCTACGAAGCAGGGAAGATTTTAAAAACAATTTTACTGAGTTCTGGTGGCTTACTGCTAGGAGAACTAGGTAGCAGTTTGCTGTTAGGTTTGGGTAAGAGTACCGCTGCAATTGCTTCTGGAGAAAACCCGATAAATGTCACTGCTTATACTGGAACTGCAATCACGCAAGCTGGTATAGCAGGCTACGGAGCATATGCTGTGGGAAAAGCAGCACAACTATATCTAGAAAAAGGCTGCTCTTGGGGACAATTGGGAGCGAGTACGGTTATTAAAGAAATCCTAGCTGAGGTGGAACCAAATACGATTTTGTATCGTTTGCGACAGGAGTTAGAGCAGTTTTCTTTCAACGGCGCTTCATCACGTAAATAAATGTGACAATCTCGCCTCAGGCGACTGAAGTCAAATTCCGTCGCAAAGGCGTAACATTAGGATTAGTTTTCAGATAATCATGTGCCCAATCATGCGCACGTATCAATAGCTCATGTAAATCTAAATTCGACAGTATCATCCATCGGTCTAGATCTAACTTCCACAAAATCACCGATTTGTCTGTACTGGCAGTGGCGATGATTTTACCGTCGGGGCTAAAACTGACGCTTTTAACCCAATCTTTATGTCCCGTAAGGGTTTGGAGTTCCTGACCGTCTAGACTCCAGAGTTTGATGGTTTTGTCATCACTGGTACTAGCGATGATTTTACCGTCAGGGCTAAAACTGACACTCCAGACCTCATCGTTATGCCCTTGGAAGGTGTAGAGTAAATGACCATCCACGCTCCAAAGCTTAACCGTTTTGTCATCACTAGCAGAGGCAATAGTCTTACCGTCAGGGCTGAAAACTACGCATCTGACCCAATCATTATGCCCTTGGAGGGTGTGAAGTAACTTACCATCCAAGATCCAAAGTTTGACAGTTCCGTCCTTACTAGAAGTCGCAATGGTATTACCATCAGGACTAAAACAGACGCATTTAACCCAATCTTTATGCGCATTCAGGGTTTGGAGTAATTGACCATCTAGACTCCAGAGTTTGACGGTATGGTCTCTACTAGCAGTGGCGATGGTCTTACCGTCAGGGCTAAAAGCTACGCTATTAATTAAATCGTTATGTCCAGTAAGAGTTTGGAGTAACTGACCATCTATACTCCAGAGTTTGACAGTCTTATCCTCACTGGCAGAGGCAACAATCTTACCGTTCGGGTTGAAAGCGACCTTGCTGACTAAACCGTTATGTCCAGTAAGGCTTTGGAGTAACTGACCATCCATACTCCAGAGTTTGACGGTTTGATCAGCACTGCCAGAAGCAATTTTATTACCGTTGGGACTGAAACTGACACTCAAAACTTCATCTTTATGTCCAGTAAGAGTTTGGAGTAACTGAATATTACAGTTCCAAAGTTTAATGGTATGGTCCATGCTGGCAGAGGCAATAGTCTTACTGTCGGGGCTAAAACAGACGCTATTGACCCAATCGCTATGCCCAATTAGGGTATGGAGTAACTGACCATCTAAGCTCCAAAGTTTGACGGTCTTGTCAGCACTGACGGTAGCAATGGTCTTGCCATCAGGGCTAAAACAGACGCTCCTGACCCAATCGTCATGCCCAGTTAGGGTTTGGAGTTGGTGACCCTCTATACTCCAGAGTTTAATGGTTTTGTCCCTACTGGCAGTAGCAATGGTCTTGCCATCGGGGTTGAAACTCAAGCTATCGACCCAATTCTCATGTCCAGTTAGGGTGTAGAGTAACTGTCCATCCAAGGTCCAGAGCTTTGATGGTTTTGTCCCTACTGGCAGTAGCGAATGGTCTTGCCGTCATGGGCGTGAAACTGACGCCTCTAACCCAATCCTGATGACCAATCAAGGTGTAAAGTAACTGCCCATCCAAGCTCCAGAGTTTGACCGTCTGATCGTCACTGGCAGTCGCAATGGTTTTGCCGTCGGGGTTGAAACTGATGCCCCAAATATCATCTTTATGTCCTGTCAGGGTGTGGAGTAAATGACCATTTAAGCTCCAGAGTTTGAGAGTTGTGTCCTCACTACCAGAAGCAATAGTCTTGCCGTCAGGGCTAAAAACGACTTTATTGACCCGACTCCCATGCCCTGTCAGAGTGTGGAGTAAATAACCATCTAAGCTCCAGAGTTTGATTGTTTTGTCATCACTGCCAGAGGCAATGGTCTTGCCGTCAGGACTAAAACAGACGCTATTGACCCAATTGTTATGCCCTTGCAAGCGATTACGTTCTTTCACCTTATAAAGCATCTGCCGTAACTCTGCCACAACTCGACTCCGGATTTGAGAGCCGACTTTTTGTCTTGTCAGTTGCTGCCCTACTTGTAAACTGAGTATTAGCGCATCTAATTCTTGCCCTCGACTAAAAAGCTCCTGTGAATAGTAACCAAGAGCTTCGATTTGACCTAACTGGAGTCTTTCTCGTTCCTGCTTCTCCCGATCTCGTAGTACCACGCTAGCCCAGATGAAATTTTGCTCCTCTTTTGTCAGTTCATCTGAACGTTTTTGTTGCCACTTTTGTGCCTCGAAAAGAGGTACACCTCGCAACAATGCTCCCTCATCCTTTCCAGTAGCTTCCCACTGACGCATTGATGCCCGCAATCGCTCTTGCCAAGTGCGAAACTCACGGTTAGCTTCCATCCATAGGCGTAAGCATTCCCATCCCTTGATCAGTGCTTCATGCACCACCTCGACTGTTGCTTCATTAGTAGCCTCATCCCACCCAGTGACAACTAAACGGGCATCCTGACTCGCTAGGTATGTTGTTATTAACTCCCAGTTATCTTCCCCTACATCAGCACGAGTCGCTAATCGGCGGGTATCCTCTGTTCCTTCCCCAGGACGTACTAATTGAGTGAAAATACGTTCTATGCGTTTCTGCTCATCTTCATTATGGTAACAAGAGGCACCACAGCCAGCATTTCTGTCCCTTGTCCAGGTTGACTTTTGATCTTCAACTGACCTCCAAGTCCCCGGATGCGCTCATGCATTCCCACAAGACCAAAGCCTTTTCCGTTTT
>JAAUSC010000056.1 GCA_012031965.1 Scytonema sp. RU_4_4 | reverse complement strand
GCGCTCCGCTTTCACCGTGCCATTAGCAGTAAGAGTAATTGGCAAACTCCGCTGCTCCACCGGAGCCGTCAATATTTGGCTTTGCGCGTTTTTGAGACGGCGCGATCACGCGGTAGATGCCAAATCCGCCGCCTGCAATCCCTCCAAATAAAAGTAAACTAATGAGCCAACGAGATTGAAGTTGTTTTCGGAAAAGACTTGCCACATCTTTAGTTGCAATGACTGGAGGTTGATTGCCATATTGAATGCTCCTTAATGTGGAGATGTTCACGAAACGTCTTGCATAAATATTTTTTTATCTCGTCCAAAGAAGCAAAGGCGCAAAGAAAAGCGCGAAAAAAGTTCGGGAGTTCAAGAAGTCTATTGGGACTTTGAAAAAAAACTTAAAAATAGACGAAAATATGGAGAGATAAGCAGGTTTAAATTGGTCGCGACAGGAGCAGCGTAAAGAGAAATATCAACTTTCAGCAGCGGTAGTACTAAACCAGCATTTCTCACAAGTCCTGCTATCGCATTCATCACAACCTTCACCCAGACTATGTTTCGGGCATTTTTAACGAGTAAAAACTTTGAGCCAGTGTGAAATGCTTGAATCCAGGTTTTATAAGGCTTCGAGAATAGGCGTGAGAAATCTGGGTAAAGAGGTAATGATGAATCATAGTAATGAATGAAATACTAAATAGCTTCAAGAAATCCTATTTCTTTTACTCTGATTTCAGTTGCTCTAGCACCGACTATAAACGCTCACATTTCACCACCAGTTTATAAGGTATTAAGATGGTGTTGCAAGAACTAATCTTTTGATTGAATGAGCGATTCTTTGGAAGTTGTTAGTGTTGAGCTAAAACAATGGCGGAGTTCGCTTCTCCAAGCATTGGGACTTTTCCCAGTATTTTGGCGAAATTGACGACAGAAACTAGCCACATTTTGATAGCCTAAACTAGTAGCAATCTCATCCACTTTTTGGTCGGTATCTAAAAGCAAAAAGTATGCTTGTACCATCCGCCGATGGATAATCCAGCGATAAAGACTTTGTCCGGTATGCTGTCGCACCAAGTCAGTGAGGTAAGCCGGAGAGTAACCAACTGCCTGTGCCACATCGTTGAGGGTAATTGGTCGATGATAATTGACTTCGATAAAGTCGAAGACTTTCCTCAGTAGGGGAACGGACTGAAAAATTGACTGCAGGGCTGCAATGCTAGCAATATTAGTAGGTGGTGGCTCTGAAACTCGCCGCTGAGCGTGAGCTACCAACCTCTGCCAGAGTAAGGCTTGTTTTTCCAGTCTGGTAGTGATTGCTCTGAGTAATTCCTCTAACGTACAAGGCTTAATGAGATAGTCATCAGCTCCGAGTTCCATGCCTTTGCGGATGTCAGCCCTACTCGCTTTGGTCGTGACAAAAATCAAGGGAATCATCGCTGTGACCGGGTTTTGGCGCAGCGTAGTTAGCACATCGTAACCATTGAGTTCTGGAATACTAATTTCGCTGATTATCAAATCAGGTAAGTAGCAAAGTGCTCGCTGAACGCCGACAAGACCATTTTCTGCACTGATCGCATTGAACCCTTCTTCCTGCAGGCATTTTAAAAACATGTTGCGGGCTTGTTCCTCATTTTCAATAACCAAAATCTTTGTCATTGTCTTCTCCTGTTTAGCAAACACAGCACTTTCACAAAAGTTTTCGGTCTACTGATAGTGATTGATCGGTGTGTCAGTTCACAAACTCGTGCGATACGCATAGCGTCAAGCCTCCGGCTTATCGCCCCACTCAGTTCTGGACTGTACAGAGCTTAGTGAGATAATCTTCTATAGGAGCCATCAGAAACTTAATATGCAAATTCTCGTCTAAGTGCAGTGTGACTTGAGAATAGCGTTGCTTTGAAATGCAGTTGCCAAAAAGCATAGTTCAATTCCTGCAATTACTAAATCGGCTTTTAAAAATTAGTCCCCATCACCATGTCCCTGATAATGTCTTAACTCACGCAACTCTTGCCGTAGTCTCCCAGCCATTGCGGCTTCTTAATAAGGTCATAAAAGCGTTTAAATCTTCCAAGTCATACTTTGTACTCAAAAGTTGTCGCAGTCTTTTTTGTGCCCAAACCGTGAGATAACCAGTTGTTATAGGCTGTTGAACAACATCACGAATTCACACCATACTCAAAACCTATCTGGTGTCGATACAATCAGTTGAAAACCGATGTATTGCTCTAACTATTTCTCTTGCTACTACGACTTCTTTCTGCAAGACTTCGGTTTTTCTTTACAAAAATTAATACTTTCTGCTGGTGTTCCACTCCGGTTAGACTATCGGACTCAATCTGCAAGGCTTCGGTTTTTCTTTACAAAAATTGTAACTTTTTGCTGGTGTTCCACTCCGGTTAGACTATCGGACTCCAAATGTAAACAATTGTAAAAAATACAGTTGTTTTGCATAAAGTGCCATGCTGTGATCACGAGATAGAAATAGAGGTTTACTTCGGCTCTTCAATAACATTTGGAGTCTCAAGTAATGAGGAGAGATGAACTTGATCCGTATTTACTACACCTTGCTTGTGTTGCGCAGCGACACCCGCCGCATTCCAAGGAACGGCAAATCGCTTTAACAAAGCTAGTTCACAGCATTGTGCGCTTTGGTAATCTTTGGTATCCATCAAAAAATCAGTTTTTCAGCAATGTTCAAGATATTTACAATGAAGCACGCCAGGAACTTTTCCTTTATATTTGTCAAAATATCGACAAGTACGCTCCAGAACGAGGTACGGTTATGGCATGGGTCAATGTTCTTTTGCAACGGCGATTTTTTAAGGACACTCTTCGTAAAAACCTAAGTCATGGTTCCGTAACAAAAATGACCATTACTGACCTAGACAATCTTGCCTTACCTGAAGAATCAAAAGATCTCACAGGAATAGTCAGGGAATGTATAGAATCAGACTCAGAAGACATTTTCAAAAATGAGCATATAGAAAAATGTCCTCAAGCAACGTTTCAAGCATTAGCTATGCTCAGAATGTCCGGAAAATCATGGAAAGAGATTTCAGCAGAATTTGAAATGAAAGTTTCTACAGTGAGCAGCTTTTATTACCGATGTATCAAAAAGCTTTCTCCTAAGTTAAAAGAATACTGTGAGAATCAGGTCGATTAAGGAATAGGTGTACAAATGAGAGGAAATTTATCAGAATCTTTAACCTTTACGGTACCGATAAGCTTAGAAGCTCACGCACTTGCAGAACGTTTCCGAAACAAACATAGGAATCCTCAGAAAGCCAAACAGGTTTATCTCAATACTTTGGCAATATTTGCTGTCCAATTTTATCTGCGTTGTATGGGAATTCAAACTTCTTGGGAGGAAAGTTTAAGTTGGAACCCAGTCATACAAACTCTCATGGATATTGCTGATTTAGAAGTTATTGGTTTAGGGAAAATAGAGTGTCTTCTAGTGTTACCTAATAAAAAATTTATTCATGTTCCACCAGAAGTTTACTCAGATAGAATTGGCTATGTGGCTGTACAGTTTGAGGAATCGCTTGACGAAGCAACACTACTGGGATTTGTTCAAACAGTTCCCTCTGGCGGTGAGTTACTTCTAAGCCAGTTAGGTTCGCTTGAAGATTTGCTCATACACCTAAACCAACTAATCGATAATGTAAGTTCTGCGGACAGGCTGCACCAACGCGTAGCGGGAGCGCAAGGCATAGCGTGGCACGAAGGTGCCATAAAAGTTAAACAGCTAACTCACTTGAGCCAGTGGTTCACGAATGTTGTTGATGCTAGTTGGCAGACTATAGAATCGCTTTTAAATCCGCAACAACAAACAGAACTAGTTTTTAAATTTAGAGGAACTGAACACACTTTAGCTCTTAAGCCAGAAAATTCAACATCTAGTATGCATAAAGGCAAATTTCTGGACTTAGGACGAGATGCAAAAAGTCAACAAATCGCTTTAGTGGTAGGATTGCTTCCAGTCTCAAGAGAAGAAATAAACATCAGCGTCAAAGTGTATCCAACTGGTGGTGAAAATTATTTGCCAGAAGAACTGGAACTTATAATATTAGATGAAGCTGGAATAGCAGTCATGCAGGCAACCGCAAGAAACACAAAGAGTATTCAATTAAACTTTAGTAGCGAAATAGGAGAACGTTTTAGCGTTAAAGTTGCTTTAGGTGATGTCAGCTTTACAGAGCTTTTTCTAACCTAAAGGTTAGTGTACAAAATGAATTATGTTGGTTGCAATAGCCATGTTTAAATTATTAAGGAATCGACTCATGTTATTTTTTCACATTTTTTCACAATTTAGTTATTCTAATACTCCAAAGTCCCAAAAATCAAATGGGTCTATTGGTCTGTCAACTTTGATTTCATGGATAGTACACTTTTCAAGAAACCCGGTTTTCTTGAAGAAACCGGGTTTCTGAAGTTCCTCAACACAAAATTGACCGAATCAGTTATCAGTTATCAGTTATCAGATAACAAGCTTGTTTGGTACAAGCCCCTCAATTTATTGATGGATAGAAATAAAATATTTTCGTTATTAACTGATAACTGTAGTTCCTAAAAGGAACCGCTACGCTCCACTGTTCACTGATAACTGTTAAACTCTACTATGGCGAAGTTAGTTGTTCTCAAAATGAATGGTGATTTAGAACACCAGGGATTTCGGGTGACGCTGGAGATTGGCTCAGATTGTGCTCCCCCAGAAATAGAAATCTCTGGCAAATTACCACCATATCCCGACTTGGCTACCTACCTGTGCCAGTGGCAACACAAGTATCGCAGTTTGGGGATGCCAAGTCGCATTAAGCCACAAGAAATTATTTACGATGGTTCTATCACAACGCGAATTTCAGAATGCCGCCAAAAAGCTAAAGTATTAATTAACTGCTTACAAAGATGGTTTGATTCTCAGGAATTTCGCTGTATAAACAACACATTACGCGAAGAATTAAAACGAAACGAAGCTATTCGAGTCTTAATTCGCACCGATAATCTGGAATTACAGACAATACCCTGGCATTTGTGGGATTTCTTTGATAGATACTCGTTAGCAGAATTTGCCCTAACAACAACAGCGTCACAAACACCTCCAAAACCACTACGTAAACCCAAAGCAAGAGTTTTGGCGATTCTGGGCAATAGTAATGGAATTGATGTTCAACTAGACCGTCAGTTGTTAGAAAGTTTACCAAATGCTGAAACAGTTTTTCTGGTAGAACCGCAACGCAAAAAGCTAAACGATTATCTTTGGCAGCAGTGGGATATTCTATTTTTCGCAGGACATAGTGAAACTGCTGATGATATTGGTCGTATTTATATCAATACAACTGATAGTTTAACCATTGAAGAGTTAGAGTTCGGTTTAAAAAGAGCGATCGCACAAGGTTTACAGCTAGCAATTTTTAACTCCTGTGATGGTTTAGGATTAGCACGCCACTTAGCTTCTTTAAATATCCCGCAAATGATTGTCATGCGGGAACCTGTAACGGATGAGGTAGCACAAGAATTTTTAAAGCATTTTCTCAAAGCTTTTTCGGGTGGTAAATCTTTATATCTGGCTTCACGGGAAGCAAGGGAAAAGTTGCAAGGCTTGGAGGACAAATTTCCGAATGCGACTTGGTTACCAGTCCTAATCCAAAATCCCAGAGTTGTCCCCTTGACTTGGCGAGAATTAAGCACTCAAAAAACCGATCCTAAACGTCAAATTCTGACTGTGCTTATGGCGAGTGTACTTGTCACAAGCATAGTCATGGGAGTGCGCTATTTCGGAATGCTACAACCTTGGGAATTGCAAGCTTACGACCATCTCATGCAGCTACGACCAGCCATTGAAAGCTCAGATCCGCGCTTGTTAATAGTCACTATTGATGAAGCAGATATTTATTATCAGAATCAGAAGGGGATGAAAAGGCAAGGGTCGCTTTCGGATAAGGCTCTTGCTCAACTGTTGCAAAAACTTGAGCAGTATCAACCAACAACTATCGGTATAGATATTTATCGTGATTTCTCTGTAGACCCCAATTATCCAGATTTAATCACTCGCCTAAAGAAACATAACAATATTTTTGCGGTATGCAAAGTTCCTGCAGAATCTGATGGCGCACCTGATGGTATCTACCCCCCCTATGAAGTTCCAAAAGAACGCCAGACCTTTAGTGATTTTGTGGCAGATGAAGATGAAGTCGCACGTCGCCAGTTATTGTATCTCACCCCTCCGGCAAAGTCTCCCTGTACCGCAGAGAATGCTTTGAGCTTTCAGCTGGCACGTCACTATTTGCTTGACAAAGGTATCAAAGCAGATATTACCCCTCAAGGGTACTTACAAATTGGTAAGGTTTTGTTTAGACCATTAAAGGAACACACTAGCGGTTACCAAAAAGTCAGTGCAATAGGTTATCAAATATTGCTCAATTATCGTTTTTCGGGTGACCAGAAAAAAATTGCCGATTCCATCTCTCTTAGAGATGTTCTCAATAACAATGACCAAATTAACTCTGAGTTATTAAAGAATCGTATTGTCCTCATTGGCGTTACAGCCCCAAGTACTGCTGATCACTGGAAGACTCCTTCCCACAACAAGAAAATACCAGGAGTGTTCGTGCAAGCGCATATGGTCAGCCATATTCTCAGTGCTGTTGAGGATGGTAGACCTTTGTTGTGGTGGTGGTCTAGCTCAGTGGAAGCACTTTGGATATGGATATGGTCATTGTTGGGAGGAATGATAGCATGGCGCTACTCAAAGCCTGAGTACCTTGGATTGGCAGTAGCAGGAGCGTTACTAATATTATTTGGAATTTGTTTTGGCATCTTTACACAAGCTGGATGGATACCACTGATTCCGCCTGCCTTGACGTTAATATTAACAGCTATAGCTGTGGTGTGGAAAATACGAAGATAAAATTCCGGAATACAGGTATTGCGTCTTGATGTTACTCATAACATCGGCATTTGGACATTAAATTATGAAACTTGCTGGCGTTATCCCCGTGATACTCCTTTGGCTTGCGAGTTATTCTCCACAAGTGCATGCACAGGTTGCTCAACCAGTCAAGAATAAGAATGCAAATACACAAAACCGCCTTGAAAAATTGAACTTTCCACGTAGCGGCGCACCTGTCGGTCGTCGTCAAGGAGGAGCAAGACGTAACGGCTGTCCAGACCTGAAACAGCCCGTAACTGCCTTGGTACCAGGTGAGAGAACTGTCAATGAATCGATATCTTTCTTGGCATTGACAGTCTCTGAGTATCCAACCTTTTGGGTTTATCTTCCCGACTTACCCACGAACTTGCGTTCTGGAGAGTTTATATTTCAGGACGAGAGGGGCAAAAATATCTACAAGACACCTTTGAAGCTACCTGATAGGTCTGGTATCATTGGCATTAGCTTGCCACAAAATCCGCAATATGCTCTTAAGCAAGATAACAAGTATCAATGGTACTTCAAAGTTTATTGTGGCAATTCACAAAATACATCTGATTATTATTACGTTAAAGCATGGGTGCAAAGAGTTACACTCACTCCGAATCTTGAAAGTCAGTTAAAAGCGGCAAAACCAGGAGAATACAGGGCTTATGCTGCTAATCAAATTTGGCAGGATGCTTTAACAAATTTAGCTGATATGCGTCGTACTAATTCAGGTTCATCCACACTTGCACAGGATTGGAATGATTTGTTAAAAGCTGTTGGGTTGGAAGAGTTTGCAGCAGCGCCAGTTGTTGGGCGTTACGGTTCTCAAAGATAATCGTGATTTCGCGCTCAGGTGTGTATCAACAGAATGTTATACTTTTGATAAAAAAATGTTAATGGCTTTATTTTATCGTTAGTATTTTGTAAATTGTAATCAAGCAGTTAACAGGGCGCTGACTTAACCACAACTTCTTAGAGGCCATATTTGAGATGAATCGATACGCTCAGGGTTGGTGTTGGAGGTTAGCGTTGGAGAATTTGTTAGTGGTGGGGGGAGCGTTCGGCGCAGCCGTGTCGCAGACACTCGCTCTATCTGCAAATTGCGTTTTTGCTCAAATGACACCAGATGAAACTCTTGAGAATAATTCCATCGTCACACCAGATGGCAGCACCCTCAATATCAAAGGGGGAACCCAAGCAGGAAGCAACCTGTTTCATAGCTTTAAGGAGTTTTCTGTTCCTACTGGCGGCACTGCTTTTTTTTACAATGCTGCGGATATTCAGAATATCATCAGTCGGGTAACGGGTGGGTCAGTCTCAAAGATTGATGGGATAATCCGCGCTAACGGTACGGCTAACTTGTTTTTAATTAACCCCAATGGGATTATTTTTGGGCGTGATGCTTCACTGAACATTGGTGGCTCATTTGTGGCGAGTACGGCGAGTAGCCTGAAATTTAGTGATGGCAAAGAGTTTAGTGCAAAAACTCCCCAAACCACACCACTGCTGAGTGTCAATGTTCCCCTTGGTTTGCAATATGGGGCTAATTCAGGAAGTATCCTCAATCAATCTCAGGCGCGTAATAGTAGTCGTGAACCCGTTGGTTTACAGGTAAAGTCTGGTAAAACTTTGGCGTTGGTGGGTGGTGAAGTCGTGCTGGAGGGAGGAAGGCTGACAGCACCAGGGGGACGGATTGAACTGGGGAGTGTGGCTGGACTAGGTTTGGTTAGCCTGAACCCAACAGACAATGGCTGGGCATTAGGATATGAGGGCGTACAGAACTTTCAAGATATCAAACTGTCTCAGCAGGCTGTTGTAGATGCTAGTAACAAGGGCGGCGGTGGCGATATTCAAGTGCAAGGTAGACGTGTGACGGTTACAGATGGTTCACAAATTGCAACTAAGACCCTAGGGGCGGAAACAGGGGGGACTCTTACCGTCCACGCCTCTGAGGAGGTGGTGGTGAGTGGAGAATCAACAAATCCTCAGGATTTCAGTCGCTTGACCACTCGCACTGAAGGCGCTGGAAATGCCGGAGCCTTGACGATTACCACTGGAAAGCTAGCAATCCGCAATGGAGCACAGGTATCCACTGGTACTCTAAGTACAGGAACTGGGGGGAGTTTGACTGTGAATGCCTCTGACTTGGTAGAGGTCAGTGGAGAATCAAAAGATGGTGAGGTTCTCAGCCGCTTGACCACTCGCACTGAAGGTGGTGGAAATGCTGGTAACTTAACGATTACCACAGGGAAGCTAATGATTCAGGCTGGAGGACAGGTATCCGCAGGTACTCTTGAGCAGACTACAGGGGCTGGGGGGACTCTTACCGTCAATGCCTCTGAGGAAGTGGTGGTCAGTGGAGAATCAACAAATTCTCGGGATTTCAGCCGTTTGACAACTCGGACTCAAGGTACTGGAAATGCTGGTAACTTAACGATTACCACAGGGAAGTTAATGATTCAGGCTGGGGGACAGGTATCCACTGGAACTTTGCTGGGCAGTACAGGACAGGGCGGGACTCTTACCGTCAACGCCTCTGAGGAGGTGCAGGTAAGCGGAGCATCAGCAGATGGTGAGGTTCTCAGCCGCTTGACGACTCGGACTCAAAATACTGGAGATGCTGGAGACTTGACGATCACCACCAGAAAGTTAGTCGTTGAGAATGGAGCGCAGGTATCCGCTGGTACTGATAGTGGTACGAGTACAGGGGATGGCGGGACTCTTTCCGTCCACGCCTCTGAGGAGGTGCGCATAAGTGGACCATCACCAAATGATGGGGACGTCAGCCGCTTAACGGCTCGGACTGAAGGTGCCGGAGATGCTAAAGTCTTGACAATTACCACTGGAAAGTTAGTCATCGAGAATGGGGCACAGGTATCTGCTGGTACTTCTGGCGAAGGACAGGGGGGAACTTTGATTGTGACCGCAAGGGACTCAGTGGAAGTGAGTGGGTTCGTAGTCCAACCAACAGGTGAACAGGTGGTTAGCCGCTTGGCGACTCGGGCTAGAAGTTCTGGAGGTGCTAGAGCCTTGATAATTACTACGCCTAATTTAATTGTCCGGGATAAGGCTGAAGTAGATGTTCGTAGTTTCAGATCAGGAGAGGCAGGCGATCTAGAAGTGACAGCTCGCTCCATCCGGCTGGACAACCAAGGGAAACTCACTGCTGAAACTGTATTACGTGATGGTGGGAATATTAGGCTGCAAGATTTGGACTTGTTGCAGATGCGTCGCAACAGCCGAATATCCACTACTGCAGGTACCGCCCAAGCTGGTGGTAATGGCGGCAATATCAGTATTAATGCCAAATTCATTGTCGCAGTTCCCAGTGAAAACAGCGACATCACAGCCAATGCTTATACAGGTCAAGGTGGCAGAGTCCAAATCAACGCGAGTGGTATCTATGGCACTCAATTTCGAGAGCAAGAAAACCTACAAACAAGTGATATCACTGCCAGTTCTGAGTTTGGTGTAGACGGCACTGTAGAAATTAACACACCCGACATTGACCTCAACAGTGACTTAGTTAACTTACCCTCAGTACCAGTTGACACCGAAGTCGCCCAAGGTTGCAACTCCCCCAACTACGCCCAAAGCAGCTTCATCATCACCGGACGTGGCGGTTTACCTCCCAACCCCAAAGACATTCTCACACCTGACGCCATTCAAGTAGATTGGGTGACTCTCAACCCAAACACTGACAACCACAAGAGTCCATCTGTTTCCACATCAACAAACCCCACGCCAGAACCCATCGTTGAAGCGACTGGATGGGTGTTCAACGCCAAAGGTGAAGTCGTTTTCACAGCTGATGCATCTACCACGCCTCGCAGTTCTTGGAACAAGTCAGCTGAGTGTCGTACCTAGATTTTCATTGAATGAAGTTTTATAAAGAAATAGGAGGTTTTGCATAAAACTCGTACCTCAAAAACCGAGAAGAAGGCAGATATTACCTTGAGTACCACTAAATGTGGTTTACTTTTTACTGGTGCAGCATAACCGTTGTTGTGCAACTAAAACGCTTGAGGGGGTGCAATGTCCGGTATAAGTACTCGTTGGGGCGCTTTGTTAGGAATTACGCTAGGTGGTGTGTACGCTTTTTCTGCAAATTGCGTTCTTGCTCAAATCACTCCAGACGGCACTTTGCCTAATCATTCCAACGTCCAAACAGAGGGTCACACCAGCACTATTACTGGAGGAACTCAAGCGGGAAGCAACTTGTTCCACAGTTTTAGGGAGTTTTCTGTTCCTACTGGTGGTACTGCTTCCTTCAATAACGCTGTGAATATTCAAAACATCATCAGTCGGGTCACGGGTGGATCAGTCTCAAATATTGATGGGTTAATTAAAGCTAACGGCACCGCTAATCTGTTTCTCATTAATCCCAATGGGATTATTTTTGGACGTAATGCCCGGTTAGACATTGGCGGCTCGTTTTCTGCAACTACGGCAAGCAGTTTCAAATTTCTTGATGGCAGTACCTTCAGTGCTACTAATCCCCAAGCACCGCCATTATTGACAATAAATATTACACCAGGGTTGCAATATGGAGCAAGTCAGTCAGGGGCGACTATTACCAATACCGGAAATTTAGCACCCCAGCAAGACCTGACACTAGTAGCTGACAAACTTGATTTGCAGGGACAGCTAAAAGCAGGAAGAAATTTAACACTGCAAGCACAGGATACAGTGAAAGTGCGAGACAGTGTGACGACTCCGTTTTTAGCTACTGCAGGTGCTAATCTCACGATTGGGGGAAATCAAGGGATTGATATTTTAGCACTGAATCACCCAACCCAGACACCGTTTGTGAGTGGGGGTAATTTAAGCTTAATCAGTGACGGGATTATTTCTCTTGATGCTCGCTTTGCAAGTGCTGGGAGTTTTTCGCTCAAGAGTGTATCGTCTGAGCTGGCAAACTTTGTGAGCCTTTATGACCCAATCATCAGCAGTAATGGCGATGTGGATGTTGCAGCTAACTATACAGGAGCATCGTTGTTAGTCGAAAGCAAGGGTAATATTCGTTTTCAAGGTGATATAAATATCACTAGCCCGGATACTAGTGTTTTACCTGCTGGACAAGATACTGCAACTTTAGGCAAGAGTACGGCGTTAATTATGCGTTCTGGGCAGAATACTCTAGCTTATGGGGGTGTCAATTCTGGTTCAGTACCTGCTTATAGTAGTGGAAATGTACCAGAGGGAATCACGATCGGTGGAGATGTTTCCTTACAGCGGTTTAATGGGGCTGGGGGGTTAGTTAGCTTAACGACAGCATCTGGAGATGTGAGTACTAATGGAATGACAACTAATGGGGGCAGGATTGATATTAACAGTGCTGGAGCAATCACTACCCAAATTCTAAATACTTCAAATGATGCAAAAATGGGGGTGAAATTCGCCTTGAAGCCGCTAATGGCAATATTTTCACTAGTGGTTTGTACTCTTACTCATACTCTACATCTGGCAGTACAGGAAATGGGGGTGCGATTAGTCTAAAAGCTGCAAACGGTAGCATTACCACTGCTGCTTTGCTCTCTGTGTCAAACTCTGCTGTTGGTAGTGCGGGAAATGGGGGCGTAATTAACCTTGAAGCCAACAACGGTAACATCACCGTTGGCGATTTGTTCTCTTTCTCATACTCTCCTGTTGACGGTGGGGGAAATGGTGGGGCAATAACCTTCACTGCCAATGGCAATATTACCACGGGCGGTATGAACTCAGAAGCCGGGGATACTGGCAAAAGTGGGGACATTACCCTCACCAGTCACGCCGGAGCTATTGATACAACGTCGGGAGCTATCACATCCGAAATTCGCGAAGGTTCAAATGGAACTGGGCGTGCAGGTGCGATCGCATTCACTGCTCAAGGAGATGTTCAAACCGCTTTATTAAATGCTAGTGCTGAAAAAGGAGATGGTGGCAACATTCAACTCACTAGCACTCATGGAGCGATTGATACTACTAGAGGAACTTTGGCTACTGATTCTCGAAGTGGGAATACGGCTAATATTCAGCTTCAAGCCTTAAACAACATTAGGACGGCTGATATTATCTCAACTATTAGCTCGTCTGATAAACTAGCTCGTGGTGGAGATATTACTCTGATTAGTAAAAATGGAGAAGTCCGAGTTGACGGCAAAATCAGCACCGATACTTATGGTTCAAGTAAAGGAGGAGACATTAACATCACCACTGGCTCACTCTCCTTAACTGATGGTGCTCAACTATCAACCAGCACCTTTGGACAAGGGAATGGGGGTACAATCAATATTACTGCCAGCGATACAGTTTCCTTGAATAGGGCTTCAGCCGGGAGTGACGTAGGAAGCACAGCCATAGGTGAGGGTGGTGACATCAACATTACCACTGGGTCGCTTTCTATCAAAGGAAACGGTCTACTGACTTCCAGGACAAGTGGGCCAGGAAATGCAGGTAGTATTAACATAATTGCCCGCAATACAGTTTCCTTGGATGATCAGGACGTAGATGGAGACTTAACTGGGTTCAGCAGCGTTGTAAGAGATGGATCAACAGGCAAAGGTGGTGACATCAATATTCAAGCTGAACATCTCTCCATAAGGAATAATGCCGCACTGAATGCCGATGTAGAAGCAAACGGACGAGGAAAAGCGGGAGATATCTATTTAGATGTCAAAGGTACCATCTTACTGACTTCAGACGAGACTTATGCTCAAAAAGGGGAATCAGCCCGAATTACTTTAGCTGTGCAAGGAGGGGGCATAGGTTCAGGTGGAACCCTTAAAGTCAAAGCAGGTTCTTTAGTGCTAAGAAACGGCGGTATAATTAAAAATAGTACTCAAGGACAAGGAAATGCCGGAAATATCTTCGTGAATGCTGACGTTGTTGATATCTCAGGCAGCGTTCCTAGCAGTGGCTTGCCCAGTGGATTATTTACTAGTACCAATACCACTGGCAAGGCAGGCGACATTATCATTGATACTCAGACATTCCGAATTGCAGATGGAGCGGCTTTGAGCGCCCGCACTAAAGGGGATGGACAAGGTGGCACGATCAGGGTGAATGCCACTAACACTTTTGAAGCAGTCAATGGTGGACAATTGGTGTCCACAACATCTGGTAAGGGACAAGCTGGCAATATCTTTGTCTATGCAAAAGACTCGGTGACTATCTCTGGGACAGATATAAACTACAACGACCGCATTGCCAAATTTCCCAACAATAGTCAATTGATTGCCAATGACATCAGAGAAACAGGCGCTGCCAGTGGTCTAATTGTTAACACTACTGGGTCAGCAAATGCAGGCAATATTGAAGTCACAGCTGGCTTTATCCTTTTGGACAGCCAAGGAAGAATTACGGCTGAATCTGCATCAGCAGGTGATGGTGGCAATATCACAGTCAATGCAAATGTTTTAAAAACGACAGATGGCGGTCAGTTAGTGACTTCCACGAATAGCAGTGGTAATGCAGGTAATATCACAGTAAACGCCAAAGAAGTACAACTATCTGGCTCTAACAGCGGTTTGTTTGCCCAAACAAGCAGTACGGGTAATGCTGGCAAACTCATCCTTCAACCTCTTGGTAACGAGCAAAATTTAAAAGTAAATTTCCAAAATGGAGCGCAGATATCAGCATCTACAAGTAGTAGCGGTACTGGTGGAAGCTTAACAATAACTGCCCCTGAATCTATTACCATCACTGGCGATGGCTCAATTATATCCGCTGAAACTACAGGCGCTGGCAATGGCGGAGACTTAACTTTGAGTACAGGAAAGTTAGTCGCACGGGATGGGGCACAAGTTACAGTCAGCAGCGCAAATTCCGGCAAAGCTGGCAACCTAACTGTAGATGCTAACTCTATTAAGCTTACCAACCGCGCCAAAATTAACGCCGATACTACTGGAGGTGGGGGAAATATCTTTCTCAATTCACCCCTATTGCTACTGCGTCATGGTAGTAGTATCACGACTAATGCGAGTGGTAATGATATCACTGCCGGTAACATTACTATTGATGCTAAAAATGGTTTCATCGTTGCCGTACCATCGGAAAATAGCGACATCCGCGCTGATTCTGAAAACTTTCGTGGCGGGAATGTTACCATTAATAATGCTGCTGGTATCTTTGGTATCCAGTCCAGGAAAGAACCTTCTCCACAAACAAGTGATATTACTGCCAAAGGGGCAACTCCTGACTTAAGTGGCACTGTAGAACTCAACACCCCCGATATTGACCTCAACAGTGGCTTGGTTGAATTGCCATCAGTACCAGTTGATACCCAAGTCGCCCAAGGTTGCAACTCCCCCAACTACGCTCAAAGCAGTTTCATCATCACTGGACGCGGCGGCTTACCTCCCAATCCCAAAGACATTCTCACACCTGACGCCATTCAAGTAGATTGGGTGACTCTCAACCCAAACATTGACAACCGCAACACTCCATCTATTTCCACAAATTCAACAAACTCCACACCAGAACCCATAGTTGAAGCGACTGGATGGGTGTTCAACGCCAAAGGCGAGGTAGTTTTCACAGCTGATACATCCACCACGCCTCGTAGTTCTTGGCAAACGCCCACTGACTGCGGAAGATCTAAATCAAATCCTTAATATTACCGGTTCTTTTATCCTTCTTGTTGCGTTAACCAGGCTTCTAAATCAGTTAGGGCGGAAAAATCTAACAACGCCTCTCCTAACGCCTCCAATTGCTCAATGGATAATTCTCGAACTCGCTCAATTAATGATGAATCAATCTCACCAAAACGGCGATTTAGTTGACGTATAATTAGACGTTGTTCTCCTTGTTTGTTTCCTTCCTGTATTGCTTGTTCTCTGTCTTGCTGATAAAGTGATGCTAATCTCATAACTAATTCCCTATCATCTTCTTCTGGATTTTGAGCTACTAATAGGTTTTTCTGCAAGTTGTACAACAATTCTAACGCTGCTTTCCGGAATGGATGATTTACTGGTAGCGCAACGAATTCATCAATTGCCTGGTTTTGTACCGTCCCTCGACCAAGAACTCTCAACCACAGTGTTTCTGGAGTTCTTGGTAACTGGTGAATGGCAACTATGGCTGTTCGCAAATACTCTGCCATAAAGTGTACTCCAGACACCCAATCTACTCGTTGTGTTGCGCCAAATCCAGATAACAATGTTGTGGATGCTGTGGGTGTGAGAATCCATAATTTTGGGATGGCTGATTCTGCAATGGATGTTTTGTTTCTATTGGCTTCTCGCTGTAATTCACCCCTGACTTCTAATAGTTTCAGAAGACAATCACAAATTTCGTCTTTGGATGCAGCATTGCGAAACGGTTCAAAGATAGCAGGTGTAGCCGCAAATCTCCCCAACAATCCCAGTGTTTCTAAATTAGAATTCTGTTGTGATGAAGGAGCAAAAAAGACATCAATTTCTCTTACTTCTCCCGCCACGCGCTTGGGTGCTTGTACTTCCCCATAAGGTTTTAGCAATTCTTCAAGATAGTCTTTGGAAAATTGGTCATAAATAAATCGAGTCATTCAATTTGATTGATTGGAAAAAAATTAAGTAATGAATATTATTTTAATTCCTTCAATTACAAATTGTTCCGTCATAACCAATTGCCCAACAGCACATAAGGTGCCCAAAAATAAGGACTATTCTCCTTTTTAAAAACCGCAAGTTGAGCACGCTGGAGTGCTTCGGCTTTACTCACCCCATTATTTAACTGTCGGTAAAACTCACTCATCAAATCTGCGGTAGACTGGTCATCTACTGACCATAAAGAAGCCAGTGTACTGCGTGCGCCTGCTCGCACAGCCACTCCCGCTAATCCCAACGCTGCTCGCTTGTCTCCCAACGCCGTTTTGCAAGCACTCAGAACGAGTAATTCAATGTTACTTGACCTGCTAGATTCGCTAACTCGCAGTAAACTATCAAATTCCTTTACCTTGAGGAGTCCATCCCAAGCAAGAATAAAAGTTTTTTCAGGATCAGAACTAAACTCACCATGAGTCGCCAAATGAACTACCGAGAATGGATCTGATTGTAGCTCCTTTTGCAAGTTGTTTTCTGTAAATTTCTGATTCAACAATTCTTCGCTCCTGGGTACCTCAGACTTGATTTCTTCTAACTCCCGTGGCACATTTTGCAATGCAGGAAACCCAAAGCGTTTTTCGCCAACTCCGGCTGTTAGAGCATTTAACTGTACCTTTTGCAAAGGTTTGGGATCAAAAAGTTGCAAACCAGGGGTGAGGGCTAAAGCATATTTCTCTACCAAATATTTCTGCTGTTGTTTATCGTAAAGAACTCCCATCGGGACATTCTGCAACGAACTATCCAGGACAAACACTAAGGTTTTGATGCCACTCTTGCTTAATTCTGCTTGTGCTGGTCGGATTAACCAATCATATATTTTCTGGGACGTCTGTTTAACCTCATCAGTCGCAGCGACATCCAGTAAGCTTTTCCGCAAATCTTGTACAGTGCTTTCTACTTTCTCCTGGGATATAGCCGTTGTATATTTGCGAAGTTCCTTTTGTCCAGGCAACGTCAGAATAACTTCAATGCGGTCTGGTAAAATAATTGGATATATGATGGCTGCTTTTTTGTCCTGTGCAAGCGCAGTGTCAATTGTTACTCTAGGTTCCACACAAGGTGAGCGGAAGAAGTTGTTCAGTTCCGCCAGCTGGAGCGATTCAATCACGTTACGGGCTTGCGTAAGATTGTATTGCATAGTTTCAGAGTTGCCTTTGCTTTGCAACTGCAAATCAACCAACCCCCGATAGACAGGTTCCACACTCTCGCGGAAGGAAAACTGAATTTCCGGATTCATGGCGACTAAATCTCTACGCAGAGACTCAAGGGTTTTGAATGCTGAATCGTATGCTGCAGTTGCTCCTTTTATATCTCCCTTAGCTTTGAGTAAACGTCCTAACTGCCATTGCCACTGATAAGCAATATCTGGCGGATCAAGAGTTTGAGCTATGAGCAGTGCTTGTTGGGTGAGGTTTTGTGCCTCAGATAACTGCCCAGTTTGTTCGTACAACCCACCTAAAGTACCAAGTGCATAAGATTCTGCTCGCGGGTCTTTTAGACTTCGTGCCTGCTCAACAGCACCTGACAACATCTGAGCAATATCCAGCCATGAAGCGCTATCTGGAGTCGTTTTCTGTCTCAATTGTGTTATACTTTGAGCATAATTAATCTGAGTATATACTGACGTTCTGCTGGCGGGCAACTTGCTCATTTGGGGTTGAATTTGAGATGCCAAAGCCAAAGCCGCAGGAAATTGCTCCTTTTCCACAAGTAAACTAAGTTGATTGAGTTGTGCTTGGATACGTGTGGTGGGTTGTGCGACAACAGCAGCTTGTTGGTAATATTTCAATGCAGCTTGAGTTTCTTTTTCAGCTTGGGTTGTATTTCCCAGAGTGAGTTGAGTTTTCCCCTGCGCAAGAGCCGTGTTACCTAGACTGAGCAAAGTCTCACCAATAGCGATTGGAGATTTTACTCGCTGCGCCACTGCTAAACTTTCCTTCAAGACTTCTCTAGAGGTGTTTAAATCACCAACAACTCTGAAGATATTGCCGAGACTACGCAATCCTGTCGCTTTAAGTGGAGAGTCTGGAAGCTTGGTGAGAGATTGCTGAACCTCAGTTAAAGTCTTGCTCGCCTGACGGTAAAGTCCCAAAGCTTGCATCGCTTGAGCTGTATTAATGCGGTTGCGGGTTAATGTTGCTTCATCGCCGATTTGCTTGTAAATCTTTGCAGCTTCTTGCCAAGTATCGAGTGCAGCTTGAGTTTGTCCTCTTGCCAATTGTAACCGCCCTTGCACATCTAGAGCCTGGGCGAAAATTGCAAAACGCTGTTTTGAGTTGTCGTCATTTTTTAGGAGATTCAAACTTTGGGCGATCGCACTTTCAGCTTGAGTCCACTGTCCCAGTTGCTGATACACTAGGGAAAGATTGCTCAAAGTCATAGCTTGATTGAGTTTATCGCCAGTGGATCTAAAGGCTGCTGCTGCTTGTTCCAAAACTTTAACTGCTTCAGCAAACCGTCCAGCCTCATAAAGTGCTTTGCCTTGTTGCACAGAGTTTTCAGTTTTAGTCGTGATACTTGATGGAGTCTGGGTAGTAGAATTAACAGCAACAATGGTTGCTAAAACTGGTGAAAGTACTGTGCAGAGAAACGCAGTCAGCAGTGCTAATACACCCTGAGTCAGCCACTTTCTACGCGAACGTCTGAATATCAGAAAGGGTTGTATTGTATGGAAAAATACAGACCGTTTTCTTGCCATGTTCTTTCCCTTGAATCAACAGATATTAAAGGAATACCCCAGTCCAAACGAGCAGTAAAGCGCTCTCCCTGTGACCAGCGTAAACCAAGACCGACAGATGCTAAGGTGTTAGGATTTGGATTTTCTCTATCTGAACTGTTCCAGCCCACACCGAAATCAACAAAGGGGATGATTTGTAAAACGCCATTGATTTGGGGTAAACGAAGAATTGGGACTTGGACTTCAGCAGAAGCAAAAGCACCATTATCTGTCAGTAAGAAATCTTGACGGTAGCCGCGAACACTATCCAAACCACCCAAGCCAATCTGCTCTAAAGGTAGAAGTGCTCTTGATGCCAGTTGCATATCTGCACGAAGTAACAGTACGGTGTCAGGAGCCAAACGACGTACCCACTGAGCTTGTCCTTGCCATGAGAAAAAGCGGCTATCGGGAGGGTTATTATTAATTGTGGCACCTAATACACCCAATCCAATGGTAAACTGGGAGCGAGCGGCGATAACTTCACGGCTGTTGCGAGAAGTCCATTCTTGAAAAAATCGCAATGCTGATACTCTGGTGCGTCCCTCTTCATCAGCCCCAGGCGAAAGTTCATTAGGGGGAAGTCCATATTCTGGTTGGAACAGCAGAGAAGATATGTCACTTTCTCGTCGAGAGGCGGTAAAGCCAAGAGCAAATTCTTGCGTGGGAGTTTGGATGACTGGCTGGCGGAATGTGAGTTCGTAGTAGCGGGAAGCAGATTGAATATCTAGAGAATTGAAAGGACGTTCAATGATTTCGCTGGATGTCGTACCGTAGTAAAAAGAGAGAGTGCCGTTTTGCGGATTGAGGGGCAATGTGTAGCTAGCATCAAAGGCGTTGCTGCCATCGGTGTTGGTGTATGCTAAGCTCAGACCATCTCCAAATCCAAGTAAGTTAGCTTGGTTAACTTGTAATCGACGGCGGAAACTGCCAACACTAGGCGATCGCCTATTATCCAAAACAATTTGCGTACTAAAGGTTTGTGCTTCTTGTATCTGGACTTGTAGTATGGTTGTACCGGGACGCGTTCCTGCGGTGAGTTCAGCAGACAGGTTTTGAATCAAGGGGTTTAGTTGCAGCAATTGTAAGGCTTCTAGCAAGCGTTCTCTATTGAGAGGTGGCGAAGTTGCTCTCGCGAGACGGCTGCGTACATAATTGCGTTTCAGTCGCCTGGTACCTGTGACTTGGATGTCTTCTAATTTACCTTCAACCACCTGGATTTTGACAACACCGGATTGCATTGTTTGAGGTGGGAGATACGCTCCAGAAGTGATGTAACCTTTTTTGATGTATAGTTCTGTGATGGCGGTACGAGCTTGATAGACTTCAGTCAGCGAGATAGGTTTGTTAGTAAAGGGAGCGAGTACCTTATCTAACTCTTGCTGGCTAAATACGGTACTGCCAATAACTTCAAAGTGTTTAACGATGATAGTTTCAGGAAGCTTACCAGGAATTGGTTCACTCTTGTTGGGAGTTAGACGAGAGGGTGGAAGTAAGTTTTCTGGTGGAGGTAGTGGCTGTGGCGGTTTGGGTGTGGGAGTTGGAGTCGGTAGGCGTGGTTGCACATCCTGCGGCGGAGGGAGTTGTTGACTTTGGAAAGAATTGCCTTCTGGTAGTTGTACAGGAGTCACAACTTGTGCTAGAAGGCGTTTGGGAGTAATGCTCAGCAATGCAACTATACTTATATATAGTACCATCTCACTAAATTTTTGATACAAATGCACCCCACCGCCTTTGGCACCTCCCCTTGGTAAGGAGCTATGGTGTACAGACATCTCACTCAAAACCTCACCCTCGCTTTTAGCTGCGCTAAAATCTTTCCCTCTCCTTAGTAAGGAGAGCCAGTGCGTTGCGGGGGTTCCCCCCGTTGTAGCACCTGGCGTGAGGGATGCCCGATAGGGCAGGGTGAGGTTCCGAGGGAATTTTGAGTCATTCGATGACTTGTGTGTACACCGCTTAATAAGGAGAGGGGCAGGGGGTGAGGTGTAAGTCATGAATGCAAAGCGCGTATTACTTTTCATGGCACTTTGGTGATGTTTGCCAAGAATTCTGGTGTTGTGTTGGGGCTTGTGCCGTAAATATGACTTCGCCCTTGGGACCGAATACCCAGCCAGTTGCTTCAACTATTGGGTCTGGTATGGTAGATTTTGAATCTGTGGAAATATGAGTGTTAGAGTTTTTCTCTATTGTAGGGTTGAGAGTGACCCAATCTACCTGCACCGCGTCAGGTGTGAGAATGTCTTTGGGGTTGGGAGGTAAGCCACCGCGTCCGGTGATGATGAAACTGCTTTGGGCGTAGTTGGGGGAGTTGCAACCTTGGGCGAGTTGGGTGTCAACTGGGACTGTTGGTAAGTTGATTAAGGCGTTGTTGGGGTCAATATCGGGTGTGTTGAGTTCTACTGTGCCGTCTGCGCCAAATTCTGAACTGGCAGTGATGTCACTTAAGGCAGTTTGATTTTGGCGAGGCTGAATGCCGTAGATGCCAAAGGCGTTAATGTCTACTCTACCACCAGTGCCTGTGTAAGCGTTGGCGGTGATGTCGCTGTTTTCTCTTGGGACGGCGACGATGAAGCCGGACGGGGTGTTAATAGTGATGTTACCGCCGTCTCCGGGTTGCTGTGCTGTGCCTGCGGTGGTAGAGATGAGACTCCCACGGTGTAGCAGCAATAAGTCCTCTACTTGCAGTGTAATATTGCCGCCATTACCTGATGCCGATTCCGCGATGAATCTTCCGGAGTTGTCCAACCGAATTTGGGGTGCGCTCACTTCAATGTCACCTGCACTTCCTGAACTTTGAGAAAGAACAAACAAACCACTAGCAGCACCAAAATTTACCACTTCTGTAGAAAATTGAGACTTCCGGGAGTTGAAAGTCGCATCACTGCCATTGACAATCACAGAGTCCGTAGCGTTGACCGTAATCTTACCAGCACGTCCGCTACCAGAAGTGGTGGAAAGAAGTTGCCCCCCATTGAGAACCTCAACTCTATTTGCACTCACTGTAATATCGCCACCATTGCCATTATTTGTGGTTCGGGCATCCAAAACTGCACTATCTGACACACTGAAAGTGCTGGTGTTGATAGTGATATTCCCACCTGTGGCTGAGGAGTTGGTGAATGTAGATAATTCACTGGAGCGTCCAGTAGTGGAACTCGTCCCAGATATCCTCACAGCATCAGGGGCATTAATTTCAATCGTGCCTGCATTTCCTTGTCCACTCGTGCTAGCAGTTACTGCAGCACTATCAGTTAAAGATAACGAGCCAGAGGAGATTGTAATGTTGCCCCCCTTGCCGAGCGCTCCCCTTCCCAACGAACTGTTAATCGCACTGACCAATCCGTCCTTCTCCCCAGTAATCGTCACTGCACCCGTGACATCAATGTTGACATCCCCCGCTTCCCCTTGTCCTGCTGGCTGGTTAGAGGAAGCTTCACGAACTGCGGTTACCAGTTGAGCGCTATCGGCGAGGGACAGTGTTGCAGCACTGATGTTAATATCGCCACCATTGCCCACTGCTCCCGTTTCCACACTGTTGAAGATGCTAGCGTCTTTTAGCGAAACCGAATTAATGGTACGCACATTTATGCTGCCAGCATCCCCTTGTCCAGAGGTGCTAGTATCTAGTGCAGCACCATCAGTTAAGGATAATGAACCAGAGAAGATTGTAATATTCCCCCCTTTACCGATCGCTCCCGTTGCCAATCGACTGAAAATCGCACTGAGAAGTTCGTCCTTGCTCCCAGCAATCGTCACTGCACCTGTGGCATTAACGTTAACATTCCCCGCTTTCCCTCGTCCTGCTGGCTGGTTAGAGGAAGCTTCCCGAACTGCGGTTACCAGTTCAGCGCCATCGGTGAGGGACAGTGAAGCTGCGTTGATATTAATGTCGCCACCATTGCCTATACCTCCTGATTCCACTGTAGTGAGGATGCCAGCATCTTTTAGCGAAACCGAATCAATAGCATCCACATTTACGCTGCCAGCGTTCCCTTGCCCAAAGGTACTGGCTTGCAATGCAGCACCATCAGTTAAGGACAACGAGCTAGAGGAGATAGTAATGTTGCCCCCCTTGCCTATCGCTCCCGTTCCCAATTGGCTTATAACCGCACTGACTAATCCGTCCTTCTCCCCAGCAATCGTCACTGCACCCGTGACATCAATGTTGACATTCCCCGCTTCCCCTCGTCCTGCTGGCTGGTTGGAGGACGCTTGACGAATCAAGGTTTGCAGTTGAGCGCCATTGGTGAGGGACAGTGTTGTAGCACTGATATTAATGTCGCCACCATTGCCCACTCCTCCCCTTTCCACACTGTTGAAGATGTAACTACTGTCTTCTAGCGAAACCGAATTAATGATACGCACATTTATGCTGCCAGCATTCCCTTGTCCACCAGTACTGGCAGACAGTAAAGCATCATCAGTTAAGGACAACGAGCCGGAGGAGATAATAATGTTGCCTCCATTGCCTACTGCTTGTGGTCGCACATTATTGAAAACATCGCTCCCTACAACTTTTATTTCCCCTGTTGCATCCAACGTAATATCTCCTGCAGTAGAGCCGACTGACCCCAAACCATCTCCTATACCAGCACCAAGGAAACTTCCTCCCAAAATATCTAAATTGCGAGCGTTGACTACAATAGAACCGCCACCAGCAGCATCTACACGTACACTAGCTCCATTGGTGAGAGACACATCTGCTCGCGTACTTTCAGCAGGAAAGCTCAAACTCAAATTGTTACCATTTACCTGAAGCCCTACAGTTCCCTCAGAAGACAATCCTCCCAACTCGACTCGTCCACCGTAAGCACGGATTCTGCCACCATCTAGGCTGACATTACCGCCCAACAGCAGCAAACTCTGACCATCTGGTACACGTAAACCAGATGTAGGCAAACCTATCGGTGCTGTTCCTGCTGAAGCTTGTGAGTTGTTTTGAATCGGCGCAGCAGCAATTTGATTAAAGAAAAAAGCTGAAGGATTTATTGTTAGCAGTTCAGGAGTATTCGGATTCGTCGCACTGAAAAAACCGCGATCGCCAAACTGTATTGCATTTGCAGTGGTTCCTACAAACGAACCCCTAACATCCAAACTGGCATTTTTCCCAAAAATAATCCCATTCGGATTAATCAAAAACAGATTAGCATTACCCAAAACACCAAGTTTCCCAAAAATCCTAGATGCGTCACTCCCCGTCACCCGACTCAGAATATTAGAAATCCCAGATGGGTTAGCAAAATACGCCTCTCGTCCTTCACCGATATTAAATTGTGAAAAACTGTGAAACAGATTAGCGCCACGAATTGCTCCACCATCAATTCTGTCAGCTTGCGGGCTTGTTGGTGTGACCACAGAACTTTCTGCACCCAGCGTATCATCAGCCACGGGTTTGAGTTCTTGAGCAAGACTGGAAGCAGAGAATGCAATTGTTTGCAATATGGCTGCGCTAAGCGCACACACCGGAGAAATCCCTAACTTTAAGAAGAATCTGCACTCACGAGCATTCATTCCTAACAAGTAGCACCTCCTAGCACTGCTTTGCAGTTGCACTTTTTTTTGAGTCAATCATATTTCCTGTTCGTCAAAAACACCTCTGCCTACTTCTCTGCTTTAGAAGTGCAAGCTTTATGCAAAACCTACTATTTCTTTATAAAAGTTCATAAATTGAGTGAAATAAAAATTTATCCAAAAACCAGAGTAGTGCTCACCAAGAACTCCCTTCACCCTGCTGTAGATGGTATTGCATTAATAGAGGCTTTGTTATCCTTCAGCAGAATCAGCCTTAATTTTTCGTTTCACTGCGTAAATCCTTTTTTCAACCAAAGTCTCACAGTAGACATTCCCTAGTTTTGCTAGGGAACGAGAAATGAGGAGCATGAAACAATGTTTTGGAAATTCGTAGTTAGTGCTTTAGTGTTACCTAGTTGTCTTGGATTTGAGGTAGCCACAGCATCAGTTCAAAAAGGAGTTCAAACACAGCCAAACTATGAAGAATTAGGAACGCAAGTTGCTCAGATTGGAGATGATTCGTTAACTCAGGCAAATTGGGAGCCTGATACTGAACAACTAAAACATCATAAATACCGCCGCCATTATAAGACTCGTCGCCGAAACTATCGTCATCACAGACCTTGCCCACGAAGCTACAGATCTCATTACCGTCGCAGATACCGTCCACAGTATATTCATCACCGCAGGCGACATCATAATTACAACAGGTATTATCATCACAGACGCCACCGTCCACAGTACATTCATTACCGCAGGCGACATGACAATTACAACAGGTATTATCATCATAGACGCTACCATCCCCAGTACATCTATGACCGCGACATATATCGTAACCCGTACAGATATTACCGTCACGGGCGCTACCATCACTGATGATGCGTTAATACTCCCCGGCTTTTAATTACCCATTTCCTAGTAACTGGCTTATGTTCTAAGCCAGTCATAATATATTCCCTTTGTCAGGTGGATATCAATCTAGTAAAGTTCCAGGCAATGCAGACTGGGGTTATTCAGAAGTTCCTGAACTGCTTCTGCTCCAAAACGGAGTAGAGTCTCAACTTGATTGGTTGGTGCGTTCCCGCAGCGTAACCACACGACTTTAGGTGGAGAGCCATACAAACGGCTTCTTTCCGCAAAGTCTGCGTCTTGAGTTACGATGCAAAATTCATTCGTTTTAGCAAATTCCCATATTTCAGTATCAGTCTTCTGCTCCAGCCGATGAAACTGAACATGACTTGAATCCGGAAAAATATCTACTAATCGAGTGACTAGTTTACGACTCAAATTTTGATCAAAAAGCAGCTTCAAGCTGCACCTACCGAAACGACTAAACGATGTTCACGATCAGCAGCAAATTCCAGACAGGCTTTAATGTCCTCTTCTGTTAGTTCAGGGAAGTCTTCTAAAATCTCAGCATGAGACATACCAGCCGCCAGCCAGCCTAAAACGTCGTAAACAGTGATTCGCATCCGCCGAATACAGGGCTTACCGCCTCGCTTGTCTGGTTCAATTGTAATAATATCTTGATAGCTCATGGTGGTTATGGACTGCATAGTATCTATCTCACTCAGTCTAGAGCAACCTAACATCGCGCTGCAACGGACAGTTGTTCAGTCATCGGTAAAGAGCAAAAGGTTGCTAGCCGCCGTTGAGCTTAAACGTTAGCTCTCAAGTTATCAGCAGGAACGGTAGAGCCAAAAATATCGGGATCATACACACAGTTTACCTGTGATTCCAAAAATGTGCGTAATGACAAGGCTTTTAATTACCCATTTCCTAGTAACTGGCTTAGAACATAAGCCAGTGCAGCACTACCTAAAGGAACCGTCAAATTATCAATACCAAGAAACGAAACAACTTCTAAAGCACTAGCGACTAGAGCAACCGTCAAAGATATCAACCAAGTTTGCCAAAAGTTCCCTTGTACACTCACTAAAATCAAACTATTGATAAAAAAACTAACGACAGTCATTGTCAGGGAACCTTCCCAACTTTTTTCTCTGCCAAAAACCTTGTATTTATGTTGTCCAAATTTCTGTCCAACCAAAGCTGCTAGTCCATCTCCCCACGTCATCACTAAAATTCCTAGTACAGCATACTGAGGTTGTTGCAGTGTCCAGAAGCAGGTGATTAAAACACCAATACTAACAGCATAAAAAAATGTCCCGAAACTTTTGCGTCCAACACTATTAATACCAGGGAGAATAGGAAATCGGTAGGACAATAAGGTCACTGCACTCGCTAGAATTGAAGCTGTAATGCCTACAATTGGGGGGATATCTAGCCACCAAGCTAGCAGAATCACATTACCTGTGCCAATGTGAACTATCTTCCGTACAATCTCTGGATCTTTACTAGAGAAGCGATTGACCACTCCTGCAATAAAAAGCACAAATAAGACCCAAATTGCAACGACAGCAATTTGCAGCCACAAAGAGGAAATAGACCCTAAATCAAGAAATGAACTCAGCAATGATGCCACAAAATAGAAAATTATAGCCCTTGATACCACTTTATTAGATTTTCGTGACAGCAATGAAACTATTATTGATTTTGCTGATTCGCTTCTACCGAATGTTTATCTCGCCGCTGTTTCTTCCGACTTGTCGTTTTCAACCAACTTGTTCAATGTATGCTATCCAAGCAATTGAACGTTTTGGAGTCTGGCGCGGTAGTTGGTTAGCAATTCGGCGTATCTTGCGGTGTCATCCCTTTCATCCGGGAGGTTATGATCCAGTACCAGAAGCGTTAGGAAATGCAACAAAACAGTCATCTTGCTGTCAACATCACGAATGAGACCTTATCATAAAATACCAATCGTCGAGTGTGGTGAACCGTTAGTAGAGATTCCTTTGGAACTGTTCGCGGTGGAATCTCCTCATCCCTATGAAAAATTGGGTGCGCCTTATGGCGATCGCTCTCCTTATTTTCTCCGCCAAAGCGTCGTTGACAGCCTCATAGCAGCTCAAGAAAATCTCCAACTGCTACATCCTGACTGGAATCTCCAAATCTTTGATGCCTATCGCCCTGTCGCTGTGCAAAAGTTTATGGTGAATTATGCTTTTGGCGAAGCTTTGCAAATGGCGGGACTGACTGAGGCTGAGTTATCACCAGACAAAAGCCAAGCTATCTGGGAAGAAGTTTATAAAATTTGGGCTGAACCGAGTTTGGATGAAAAAACACCGCCTCCTCACAGTACAGGCGCTGCGGTGGATGTGACACTGGTAGATGATGCGGGGGAAATTGTAGAGATGGGTTCGCCCATAGATGAAATGTCAGAGCGATCGCATCCAGACTACTTTGCCAATTCTTCTGATCCACTAGCGCAACAACATCATACCAACCGCCAGCTATTGTGCAATGTTATGGAAAAAGCTGGATTTCAACGTAATCCTAGAGAATGGTGGCATTTTTCCTTAGGCGATCAAATGTGGGCTTGGCTGAATAACGAAACCAATCCAACTCATCCCGTGATTGCACGCTACGGACGCGTTGTATAGTATGAAGCGCTTATGCATCTTGAGGATTGAGCTGAATTAATTCCTCAGTCGTGTAGGTTCCCACTGGACTCCACACCAGATAAGGAACAAGTAGCAGCGCTGCAAATTTAGAAATTGGTAAAACAGAAAGTGTCAGCAGCACACCTAAGATAACTCCGACTGATCCAAGAACCTCCCCAACTCTAAGGCTGCGCCACCTTAACATAACCGGGATGTAGGAGATAGTAATAATTTCTAGCAGAAGATATAAACCCATTAGCACCCAGGTTGTCAAACTTCCTGGATTTTTTTGCCAAACAATATTGGCAGAAGCTGCACCGCAAACAAAGATAGCAGTCCAAATAAACGGAATAAGCGGCTCAAAAACCAGCCACCGGGGGCGAGTTAACTGTGCAAACCACTTAACATCACGAGGCGTGATGAAAAAACTACCAACTGCAATCACAAAAGTGACAGCCCCAATTACCATCCAAGATTGAATCATAGTGAATGCACTTTTTGATAATTTTGTCAATCTCTTTAAGGCAATTGTGGCAATTTGGGATCTGAGTTTAATCAACCATAGGTTTGAATATTTAAACCAGTTATCAGTTATCAGTTATCAGTTAACAACCATCATAAAACTGGTCACTGTTGACTGTTAACTGTTGACTGTTTTAAGCATCTTGAGGATTAAGTCGAATCATTGCCCAAGTGGTGTATGTCCCTATCGGACTCCAAAGCAAGTAAGGAACAAGGAGTAACGCTGCCCAAAGCGAAACAGGTAAGACTGCAAGTGTTAATATAATGCCTACAATAAAACCCAATCCGCCAATAATGGTACCGGTCTTAAGACTGCGAAGACGGAACATGACAGGGGTGTACGCAATAGTCAGAATTTCCAGAAGTAGGTATAATCCCATTCGCACCCAAGTTATGGTGGTTCCTGGGTTCTGTTCCCAAACTATATAAGCAGACCAAGCGGCGCAAATAAATATAATAGTCCAAATAACTGGAATCGCTGCTTCAAAAGTGAGCCATCTCGGTCTTTGCAGACGTTTGAACCATTTGCGATCGCCTGGAGTAATAACATTAGCACCTAACGCTACTACAAAAGCGACTCCCCCAATCACCATCCAAGATTTAATCATGCCCCCTCATCCTTTGCATGGCTTTATTATCACGCCATATAGTGCGATTCTGTCAGTTTACAGGCTGATTGCTCATCATACCTGAGTGGGAACTAGCGAAAAGCTGACTAATACCAAGTTGCGGCTCAATCACCTCACCCCTATCCCCTCTCCTTAGTAAGGAGAGGGGTGCCCGATAGCGTAGCGTGCCGTTAGGCATAGGGCGGGGTGAGGTGTAAGTCATGAATGCAACGCGCGTATAAGAACGAAACTTGGTTTCTCAGTATGACTCTACATCAAGCTCTAGGTCTACAACCAATGCAATGCGCGTATAAGAACGAAACTTGGTTAATCATGAATCTTCAAGAATGAACTCCCAAGTCTGACTTCTCGTACTGCCAAACTTTAACTTCATTCCTGATTCTAGGGGGATTTCTTGGCGGTGGATTTGTTGCCAAACATTAGCACGGAAAACCCAGGTTGTACCGTAAGTGGACAAATCTTGCAGGTAATAAGTTCGTACTGTAGTACCTTGTGTCAGAGTATTTCGACATAAGATTTCGGCATGGCGTCTTGAAAGCGATGGCTCTGGAATCACAATATCATTATCTGACGTACGCCCGATACGAGTGACTCCTGCTCGCAGTTGCAGGGTTTTGCCTTCTGCTGAGAGCGATCGCAAGTAAGCATTGGGAAGCAAAGAAGTTATCCCAGGAATAAACATTTCTGGGAGTTCTGTTACCCCTTCATCAAAGCTTTTTATCAGTTCACCATTGTAGTCTGGATGCAGGTAGAGAACTGGGAGTTTGGCTCTTTGGGCGTTAGTCCTGGGGAAATATCCAACCGGCTATGACCAGCAAACACTTTCTGCCACTCAACCCATGTTTGAGTTAGATCTGGAAGCCACACACAATCACGTAGAACATAGCCACTGGGATAGGGAGCGTTTACCACCCAAATGGCGAAACTATCAGTGGTAGTGTTGGGAAGGCGGGCGATCGCCAGGTTCAAGGATGGCAGACCGTACAACGGTTGCATGAAATTTTCTTGATTAAACAGTTCTTCAGAGCTTTCACTAGAAACGCTAGCTTCTAGTTCTTCTATGATTTCTTCTGACTCTACAATTTCCTGATTCTCTTCTACTGAAACACTCTTCTGTAACTCTTGTGCGGAGGTTATTGTCTGACTTACAAAAGTTTCGTGCTGATATTCTTCAATAATTCTCAATGCGCCTTTGATTTCTTGCCTAATCTTCACATCATCTAAACTCAACACTCGAATTGGCACTCCCCACCCATTCACGAGTGTTATCCTAATCTCCCCCTCCATCTCCTCCTGTGCTGCTGTCATATAAATTTACATTCTTTTTTAGAATATCTCTGCTCTCAGAGGTTATTTGTAAACAAAAGTAAACGTTTGAAAAACTAAGTTTCTCGAACTGAGCAATCAGTGTATTTGGTTCACACTACTCAATTAAAAAAATTGATTGTGTGCTGAACAAGTATTTACAAACAGTCTCTAAAATATGAAAAGGCAACAGACTTAACTACGGGTAGACGTTGAGACAGAGAATAACACAAGCAAAAAGTCAAGACTCATGCAGCGCACAACAATATTAATTTTTGTTCATGTATTGCTTTAAATTCCTAATCCTTAATCATTATCAACTTATAACTCGATATATGAAGTTTTTAATAACACTTGTGTCAGCCTCTACATTCAGACCGGAAGCCACTACCCCAATTGTGTATCCTGAAAACAGCTAGGCTAATGTTTCATGGAGGTCTGATGACTCCTAAGATTATGCGTCAGCTTTGGTCTGTAGTGGAAACTACACAAGCTAAGACGCTATTGCAGCTCGATGATGCTAGTTTGGTACAGTGGTTGGTTAAACAAATCAAAACCCAAGCCTTACTAGATTGTCGTGAAACTGATTTCCTCAGTGACTACGTTCAATCCCGACTGGCGCTAATCCGTGATCTTGCCCAAGAACGCCAGTATTCCTAAAAGTCAAAGCTCACGAGTCAAAAGTCATAACCAATAACTCATGACTCATGACTTATGACTCGGCAAATAACCCTCTACCAAACAGTCAGAACCAACTACCCGTATCTCCACACGTTCCAAGGATAGCGCCTCAGTCATACTAGTAAAACCTAAGTCACCCACAGGTGTAGGAGCATGAACACCACCAACGATTTTAGGAGCAATAAAGGCAAAAACTTTTTGCACTGCTCCTTGGGCGATCGCACCAGCAGCTAAGACACCACCACATTCCCATAACACGCTGCAAAATCCCCGCTCGTATAAGTACAGCATCACTTTATCTGGTGTGAGTGGTGTTAATTCCACGACTTCCACCCCTTGTTTGCGCAACAGTTCTTGAAAATCGGCGTTAGCTCCTTTTTCTGTAAAAACCAAAGTAGGAGCTTCTGCGGTTTCCCATAGATGAGCTTTTTGAGGCAAATCCAGACTGCGGCTCATGACAACCCGTAGGGGATTATGTACCCCTTCCCGATGGCTGGTCAAATAAGGATTATCCTGTCTGATTGTATTTCCACCCACAATCACCGCATCGCAAGCTGCTCGCAGTTGATGAACTTCACTGCGGGCATCCTTATTTGTCACCCAAGCACTATGACCAGTCGTCGTCGCAATTTTGCCATCTAAAGTCATGGCATATTTTAAAATACCAAAAGGTCGATGATGGAGAATGCGATAGATAAAACCTTCGTTTAGCTTTTTACAAGCTTGTTCTTCCACTCCTACCAACACTTCTATCCCTGCAGCCCCTAGACGGGTGATACCACTACCAGCAACAAGTGGATTGGGATCAACCATCCCCACGACCACCTTGGCGACTCCAGCGGCTATCAACGCTTCTGAACAAGGGGGGGTACGCCCGTAGTGATTACAAGGTTCCAAACTAACGTAAATGGTTGCTCCACGAGCATTTTCACCTGCTGCTTTCAGGGCAAAAACTTCTGCATGCGGCTCACCTGCACGCGGATGAAACCCTTCCCCAATAATCTCGCCATCTTTGACAATCACCGCTCCCACCATTGGGTTTGGGGAAGTGCGTCCTAAAGCGTGACGGGCGAGTTCTATACACCGCCGCATCATAGCGCGATCAAAGTCAGTTCCTACTGTTTGCTTTGGGTTTGAATCATCCTGAAATTCTGACCTCACGATAAAAGCATCTGGTTGAGCGACCATTGGCAAATTATCCATAATTTTTAGCAACTCAGAACTCAAGAATGCCACTACTACTCTACGAGGAAAACCGCCAAAGGCGCAGTGGTTTCTCAGCACTGATGAATTAACTTTAGCTTGAATTGATCTGTCTATAAGGATGCCTAGATTTCAAAAAAATTTAGGAGTGAGGATCAACTGATGTAAATCCTCACTCCTCACTCCTCACTCCTTCGGTGGGGTTTTAACCCAGATTATCCACACTCCGCACTTTGTTCTTGGTTAGAACATTTTGAATTTTGAAAGAAATCTGTAGACGCAAGAGCGGCTTCCCATAAGGGTGCCAAGCTTTCCAAGAGAGCAGAACTTCGATGATACGTGAATTATCTATGACTGTTCCGCTAATTTTAGCTGCTCCCACCAACGATTTAGGGGAAAATAAACCACTGGTGCCCAGAGACTACTAAGAATAGCAGAAGCAAGAGCAACTTTCTGGAAATATGCCCAGATATCTGCCGCATTGCGATCGCCCATTAAAATCAACTGCGATGCAAAAATTGTCTCTGACCAGACTGCCATACCAAACACAATTAAGGCAATAGAAATAAAGTCTTCTTGTATGAAACGCTGCTTCTGTAGCAAACCAGTCAGACTTCCTACCACCGCCAAACTCAAAGCATGAGTCGGCTCAGGTGATGTCATAGCATCTTGCAGTAGACCTAAAACAACACCAGCTAATGCACCTTGAAATGCTGTGCGCTTGACACTCCAAGCAACCACCCAAATCACAGGCCAGTTTGGTCCTATTCCCAATAATTCCATACCGGGAACTCGAGTTAGCAGCATCAGTAAGCATAACATCACTGAGCCAATTATTATCGCCCAATCAGTGATTAGACGTAAGCGCGGGTGCCAACGAGAAAGAGGGGTAATTTGAATTTTGGATTTTCGTCTTGGCGATTTTGGCTTTTTTTGCCTACTGTTATGTAATCGAGGAATCCTCATTGTTTAATTAGATTTTTCTGATTTTTCTGGCTGTTGATTTGCAGAACCGATATTTTCTGACTGCGGGTTTTCTGGTTTAGGGTATACTGTCACCCAATCCAAAGAGCGTATCGGCGGGAAAAATTCTACTTTCGCCACTGATGCTGGAAGTTTCTTGAGATCCAGCGATTTCACTCGTCCCACAGCCAATCCCGAAGGAAACTTCTGACTATAGGTAGATGTGGCAACGACGTCTCCAGGTTTAACATTTGGGACTTTTTCATAAAATTCCAGAACTGCTTCAGCAGAGGAGTCTCCTCGCAAAACACCCTTTGCCCCTGTGCGACTAACTGTAACACCAACTTGACTCTTGAGGTCACTAATTAACAGCACGCGGCTAGTATTGGGAGTCACACTTTCTACTAGACCCACCAATCCACCATCAGCCCTAACAACATAACCTTCCTGAAGACCTGCAAGGCTTCCACGATTGAGAGTCACTTGTTGCCACCAGTTATCAGCACCACGTGCGATCACTTGTGCGAGAATTGGGCGCGATGACTGGGGTTCTTTTTCCACATAGCGTAATAATTCTTTTAACTTTTTATTTTGCCTTTCCAGTTCTACGACCTGGGTTTGCAGTTCCCAAAACCGAGCATCCTTAAGACGATCTTCTTGAGTAGGTGGTGTCTGCAACATTTGGATTGGACGAGTGACTTCTTGATATATCTCAAACAGAAGCGCTCCTTGAGTCTGTCGAAGGACCCAAGCACCACCAATGACTATACCTAGCAACCCTATTTGTAAGCCTCTGCGCTCCCACCAGCGACGTGCCGTAAACATAAGAAACCTTTTCTAGCTGTAATAGAACTTAATAAGATATTGGATTCTATAAAGAACCCAATATTTAAATATCGCTTGTGTTACATGTTGCGAGAACGTCCGCTGAAAACCCTTTCCAGCTGCTTGAAATTTTCCAACACACGACCTGTTCCCATGACAACACAGCATAATGGGTCAGTAGCGATGTGTGTGACAATTCCAGTCTCATGGCTGATTAAGGTATCTATCCCTTTGAGCAGCGCACCTCCACCAGCTAGCATAATTCCTCGGTCAATGATGTCTGCTGCCAACTCTGGCGGGATGCGTTCCAAAGTCCGTTTTACGGCTTCGATAATCACCAACAACGGCTCCGACATACTTTCACGTATTTCGGGTCCTTTAATTGTGACCGTTCGCGGTAGACCAGAAAGCAGGTGCAAACCTCGGACTTCCATCATGGCGTCATCATCATCATGAGTTGGATATGCCGAGCCAATGCGAATTTTGATGTCTTCAGCAGTACGTTCCCCTATGACTAGGTTATGAACTTTTTTCATATACTGCATGATGGCTTCAGTCAGTTCGTCTCCAGCAATACGTACTGATTCAGAAAGCACTGTCCCTTGAAGGCTTAACACAGCAACTTCTGTTGTACCACCACCAATATCGATGATCATATTGCCTGTTGGTTCAGCGACAGGTAATCCTGCCCCAATTGCTGCTGCTACTGGCTCATCAATCAAGTAAACTTCTCTTGCCCCAGCTTGAGAAGCCGCATCCATGACAGCTCTTCTTTCTACACCCGTTACTCCACTAGGAATACCAATGACAATTCTAGGTAATACTAGGGATTTGCCCTCATTAACTCTCTGAATAAAGCTTTTTAACATCAGCTCGGCTGTATCGAAGTCAGCGATTACACCATCGCGCAAGGGGCGCACCGCAATCACATTCCCAGGTGTCCGACCAAGCATTTTTTTGCTTCTTCGCCAACTGCTAATGCAACCTTTTCGTTTTGGTCAATCGCCACCACGGAAGGTTCTTGCAGAACGATGCCTTTACCTGATACATAAACGAGGGTGTTAGCTGTACCAAGGTCAATACCCATGTCCCGCGATAAGGAAAACCTACTAAAAAAACCCACGCGTTTCTACGCTCCCTAATTGCGATAATTTTTGACTATTAACACAAGTGAGAATTGTGCAGAATCCTATTACGTTTTTTAACCTGAGTCTAGTAAACTAGATTAGTTTTGTTATATATATTTTGTAATCTTTAACCAGTCTCAAGCTTCTACTGTTTTATATTCTCTGGGTGTGTAAGTGTATCCGTATTGTTTTGGAGTTTTCACAGAACGATTTTATCATTTGTTTA
>JAAUSC010000243.1 GCA_012031965.1 Scytonema sp. RU_4_4 | reverse complement strand
TATGCAGATAGAATAGAAATTAGTGGTATAGGCACTGATAATCGCGTTTTTGATCAAGGTATTGTTCAACTCAAGTCAACCTAATCATTAAACCTCCTACAAAAGTCAACTTTTAGGAAAATGAAACCACAGATAGACACAGATAGACACAAAGAACTTATCTGCGTATATCTGCACGCCAGTCGCCACAACGGGGGGAAACCCCAACGCCAGATGCCTGCGGAGGGAAACCCTCCCGCAGCACTGGCTCCGCAAGGCGCTGCTCTCCGCAACGCACTGCCTCGTTTATCTGCGGTTCAAATCCCAATTTTCAAATCTAAAATCTAAAAGAAAAAATGGCTTCTTCATCAAATTCCCCTCCAAGAGGGCGTTTCAACTTAAGTAGATGGCTCATTGATATCACACCTCGATTTTTTGACCGTGCTTTAGAAAATGTAGGTGTGAAACAGTTTAAGTGGCTTGTCTTGCTGCTTCTGGTTCTGTCAGTTCCACTCATGATTGCCCCGCTACGAATATGGCAGCAAGCGGTGATTGCCTTGTTTCTGGTGATACTTGGTCAATGGGTGATGCAAGCCGAGGAGCAAGAGTCTTCTCCTGAAATTAGCCAGTATTATCACTTGTTTATGGTGTGGCTGAGTTTGGTAACAACACTGCGTTATTTATATTACCGCACAAGCTACACTCTTAACTTTGATGGCTTGCTCAATAGCATTGTTTGCTTACTACTGTACGCTGCGGAATTGTATGCTATTCTCACCTTGGCACTGGCTTATTTTCAAACCCTAAAAATCAAGGAGCGTCAGCCAGTTAATCTTTCCAACATTTCTCAAGAAGAATGGTTCAATGTTGATATTTACATCCCTACCTTCAACGAAGATGTTGAAATTGTTCGCAAGACTGTATTAGCAGCAATCGCTTGCGATTATGCCCCTGGTAAAAAAACGGTTTATGTGTTGGATGATGGTCGTCCAGAAAGGTACAAAGAAAACGACCCACGCCGAGATATGTTCCGGGCAAGACGAGAACAGATCCGGCAAATGTGCGAAGAAATTGGTTGTATCCACATGACGCGGGACAACAACAAGCACGCTAAGGCAGGTAATATCAACAATGCCTTTAATAAAACTGAGGGTGATTTAGTTTTGATTTTAGACTGCGACCATATCCCATCGCGTCAATTTCTGCTGAACACTGTAGGCTTTTTCTATGATCCAAAGGTGTCGTTTGTCCAAACCCCCCACTGGTTCTATAATCCTGACCCCTTCGAGCGCAATTTGCTGACTCGCGGTCAAATCCCGGTGGGGAATGAACTGTTTTATAAGGTGCTGCAAAAAGGCAATGATTTTTGGAATGCTTCCTTTTTCTGCGGTTCAGCTGCTTTAATTCGTAAGTCCCATGCTTTAGAAGTTGGGGGAATTGCGGTTGAAACTGTGACAGAGGATTGTCACACAGCACTACGGTTGCACTCTCGTGGTTACAAGTCTGTCTACTATGACAAAATCATGGTAGCTGGTTTAGCGCCAGATACTTTTTCTTCCTATGTGGGTCAACAGGTGCGTTGGGCAAGGGGTATGGCGCAGATTCTACGATTGGAAAATCCCCTGTTTAATCCCGGGCTGAAACTGAAGATTCCTCAACGCATTTGTTATTTTAGTGCAACTTCGCACTTCTTATATGGATATCCCCGACTGGTGTATGCAGTTGTTCCGACCTTGTTTTTATTGTTTGGTATCAATCCCATCCGAGGTCTAGGTTTGGAAACTCTGTCATACGCTGTACCACACATTCTCCTCGCCTTATTCACCAACCATATCATTTACAAAAATGTCCGTTTTTCTTTTTGGAACGAAATTTTTGAATTTGTTATGGCTTTTCAAGCAGGGTGGGTGACGATGTTGGCGCTGGTTAATCCTAAATTTGGTTCGTTTAACGTCACTGATAAAGGCGTGAATGTTACCAAACGTACCTTTGACTGGCAGTCAATGCGTGGTCTGATCGTAGTGACGGTATTCGTGAGCGCTTCTTTATTTGCGGTTCCCTACTGGTTGTTGCTTCGTCCAGAGGATTGGCAAGCAGTCTTGGTTAACACCTTGTGGTCAGGTTTTAATTTGATTCTGCTTATAGCAGCATTGCTGGTGGGCTTTGAACAACCGCAAGTCCGTTCTTCTCACCGTTTGCAGCGACGCCTTCCTGTTGTTGTTTCTAGTAATAACCTCACACTTAGGGGCGAAACAGTTAATATCTCAGAAACTGGAGCATTGATTTCTTTAGAATCTTGGCCCAATTTACCCGATGAAGTTGATGTTGAAATTATGGGAGATTCTACGACTCGCGTCTCCCTAACAGCACGAGTTGTGCGCATCTCTCCTATCAATGATTCCCAGATACTTTTGGCAATTGATTATGTCAAACCTAATCGCACTCAAATGGATAATTTAATCCTGGTTTTGTATTCTGATGTGCGAGAGTGGTATTCGCAGAAGCGGGAGTCTGTAGACCAACCAATGGCTTCCCTTGGGTTTCTTGCGACTAGTCTGAATCGCTCCTTACGGGACATTAAACCTACTCCTCGTAACCAGGTACGCAAACAGGTGAGCGCCGTTGGTGAACTTTACTGGGATGGTCATTTCTTCCCTGGAATTGCTACGGAACTGGGAGTAACAGGTTTACGGCTGGAAATGCGGGGCAAAAAAGCTAAATCCGGTGATAGGCGGCTTGGACAAGAGGACTTGCATCAGATGCGAGATGTTAAACCACTTGTTGGTTTGCTCTTGAGTCGAGAGGAGGGGAACTCCTCACCTAGTAAGTTGGTGGCTGAAATTTCTGCAGTGAAAGAACAGACAGATAACAAGATTGTCATTGATTTAAATTTCCCGACCGAATTCAAGCAACACCAAGCTACTAAAATTAAGCAGCTTTTGCAAGTGTTGTAAATTGTTCTGTCAATCCACAAAAAGCCGCGTTCTTACCCACGAGGTCATTGACTTGCGGTCAGTTTGAAGAGCAAGGGATATTTGGAACCACAGATGAACACAGGTGAAGTATCTGTGTTCATCTGTGTTTATCTGTATACTAACTAATAACCATTTCCTGAGAATTATCAAAACTCATTTTTCAACTTAATCTATGACATCAGATATGACATCAGAAACGGAGATTCTTCCTTTAGCCAATCTAGAGTATATTCCATACATTGACGATAACGGTCAATTACCTGAACAATTGCAGGCAAAAATTGGAGTATACGCAATTTTTGACAAAGAAAAAGTGTTACAATTCGTGGGATATTCTCGTGATATTTTTCTCAGTTTAAAGCAGCACTTAGTACGTCAACCACAAAATTGTTATTGGGTAAAAACCCAAACAATAGAACGTCCTAACCGGACAATTTTAGAAAATATTGAGCAGAATTGGATTGCTGAAAATGTTAGTGTTCCTGTGGGAAATGCAGATAACAAAGATAAGTGGACGCAGCCGATAGATGCCAAAGCAGTCATGACACCTGAAGAACAGGCAAATTATAACAATCCTAAAAATGATGAAATAATGCAAACTAAAATCATTAAAAATGTAGCACGGCGAGTAGAGGCTGAAATCATAGCAGTTTTAGAATTACGTGGTTTACAAACACAAATTCGCTTCAATCCTAAGTTAAAAGAAAACGGCTTATTAGATTTGAAATAAGACCATTGCACATTTAGTTTAACTGAGTGTAGAGGTATCGGGTAGAGGGGTCATTACCCACATTTTATAGAATGTGTCGTCTTGCCTTTTTCTCCCCTCATTTGGCATTTTGGCAACTACATTGATTTTCTGCGGAGTATCGTAGCTATTAATAGGTTATTGCACCAAAAAGCACACCTTACAAAGCGAAAACTCCTCTTTTCGGTTAATGACGGATCTAGTACTGCACGATTCTAAATCAGTACTAACTCTTATGCTTCATGGTTTGCATCCTCCCCAGGCTTTTCACCTGGGGATTTCTTTGGTCAATTTAACCTATCGGGATTTAACTAGTAACGATGTTACATTTTGAATTGACTTTCTTTTTTCCTGTTCTTCTTTTTTAGGGATGTAAATGTGAACAAGAGAATTCAGAACATCGGGGAGCATCATGTGAATATGAGTGATGAACGCGGTAGCGGTAGATTCCGCCGAGAAATGTTGACATTAGCTAATCAATACTTCACCAAGAAAGTATCTGTGTGGGATTGCAGTTTTGCAATGACGGACAGTCCCTTTTCTCGCGACTTGCAAACATCATTCCCTCAACCTACAAACAAGCAAATTTTTATCTCAAATGATTTCCAACTCAAACAACCAGGAATCATATTCTCTGCTTGGCAAAACATTAAACAAAATTTTGCGATCATTTCCGCCCTGTTTATAGATTATTTAGGGACTTCTGCATGGGTTGCAGAGTTTTTGCCGAAAATGTGGGCTGAAACCCCTCTCTCTTATACAAACGATCTCGGTCTACAATCAATTTAGATAGTTTATTGGAGCGTTTGTATTTGCAAGTGGCTAAAAAGAAGTGGCTAAAAAATCTATAGTTTATCACCAGCCATTAAGTCGTTTTCTGGTTGGTATCAGGTTCCGTTTTGTTTGATGCAGGTATACAGGCTGGCTGCGAGGCACCATCTTGATAGTGACTCGTCGGGAATGCCATTAACATAAGGTTGAAAAGCTCTAATAAGGGTTTTAAAAAAAACTTCTGACTGACGAGCTAGCATAGTTGCGTTATCAAATTGCAGGACTTTTTTCCCAGTTGCCAACCGCCAATAATAGGAAGACTTACATTCAACCAATTGCTCAACTCTTTCTAAGTTAGATTGGTATTTTTTGCCTTAAGTTTTCAAGGTTGGTTCTGGTTGCCAGTTGATGTAGATATTAGCACTAAATTGTTCACACTGTAGTGTTTAAAGACAAAATGATTAACACTTATTCGTGTGAGTTAGAAGAGAATTATCAGGCAAGCACTATCAACTAGCGCCTGGGATAAATATTTGCTTTTTCCTTAAAAGTGAACAGTTATCAGTGAACAGGCGTATGGTGAGGGGCTGTTACCCGCTCGCTTTGTTCGCGCAAGTATGAACTGCGTGAGTAAAGGGAAGCCTTTGTCTTGTGCTGCGTTTTGTTAGCGCTAAGTGCAGAGATTAGGCTTGTGTTTAGGAATGAGCATCTACTGATTACAACGACAGTATCTATTCATTACAAAAAAGCAGACATTCAATGAGTGTCTTATGGATGTCATAGGAGGTTTTCTTGTTGAAACGACAAACTCAAACATACCGCACAGCACTTGCTCCGTGGGCTGTTGTCCAATGGTTTTCACCAACTCAGCGAACTGTGATGAATCGATTCCGTAGCCGCAGTGATGCTGATGGTCATCTTACAATTTTGCAGCGGCTTATGCCAGAAGCTGATTTACGAGTCATTGTTGACGTGGAGCAAGATTAACTCAAAAATTTGGGCATCACTTGCAGATGTAGGAACGAATACACTGAACGCTGTATAATCGAACCATGACAAAACTGCCATCTTCCGTGATTATTCCCTCTTGCACTTGGAGTCGTCCCATCGGTTTAGGTTGGGACAAACCTTACACCGTCCGCTACGCGAGCAATATTGATGATGGACCTTGGCATGGTATGCCTTTGGGTGGCTTTGGTGCAGGTTGTATTGGTCGTTCCTCGCGGGGAGATTTTAATTTGTGGCACATTGATGGCGGTGAACATGTTTTCAAAAACATCCCCGCCTGTCAATTCAGTGTGTTTGAATCTTTTGGCGCATCCTCGCAAGCATACGCTTTGTGTACTGAACCTCCTGAGGATGGAAGTCTCAAAACATGGGAGTGGTATCCGGCTAGTGGAGGTGGAAAGACAAACCTCACTTCCTCACCCCAATCCCAAACGGGAACATATTACGCCCTGTACCCTCGCAGCTGGTTTGTTTATGAAGGGGTGTTTCAAGCAGAGTTAACCTGCGAGCAGTTCTCTCCTATTTGGGCGGGAAATTATCAAGAAACCAGTTACCCGGTAGCAGTGTTTGTGTGGACTGCACATAACCCCACCAATACACCTATCACTCTCAGCATCATGCTCACCTGGCAAAATATGGTGGGCTGGTTCACTAATGCTTTGAAATCTCCTCAAGTAAAGCTGCGGGATGATGGTAGTCCAGTATATGAATACCAGCCGCGCTTGGGCGAAAGTAAAAATAATTTTAACCAGATAGTTGAAAATAGTGAACATATTGGCTGGGAGTTGGATCGGATTGGTATCACTGAACCAGTGCAGGAAGGGGAGGGACAGTGGTGTATTGCCACGCGCAAACATCCTAAAGTGGAGTTGTTTTACCATAGCCGGTGGAATCCTATAGGCACGGGTGAGGATGTGTGGCAAAGCTTTGCTCAAGATGGCTCGTTACCTAATTATATTGACGATACGCCAGCGGCTGGGGATGAACAGCTAGCAGTCGCACTTGCCCTACGTTTCACTCTCCAACCAGGCGAAACTCTCGAAATTCCCTTCGCGCTGGCGTGGGATTTGCCTGTCACAGAATTTGCAGCCGGGATTACATATTATCGCAGATATACTGACTTTTTTGGTAGGAGTGGAAAGAATGCCTGGACAATAGCATCCACCGCTTTAAGAGAATATCACATCTGGCAACAACAGATTCAATCTTGGCAACAGCCAATTCTTGAGCGCCAAGATTTGCCAGACTGGTTCAAAATGGCTCTGTTTAATGAGCTTTATGACCTCACAAGCGGTGGAACTCTCTGGAGTGCTGCAACGAAGCGCGATCCTGTTGGTCAGTTTGCCGTGTTAGAGTGCTTAGATTATCGCTGGTATGAAAGTTTGGATGTGCGGCTTTACGGTTCTTTTGCCCTGTTGATGCTGTTTCCAGAACTGGAGAAGGCGGTGATTCGTGCCTTTGCACGGGCAATCCCTAGTAGTGATGAGAACAACCGTGTTATTGGTTACTACTATACTATCGGTGCGGAAAGCCCAATGGCAGTGCGGAAAGTCGCAGGCGCGACACCTCACGACTTAGGCGCACCTAATGAACATGTCTGGGAGAAAACAAATTATACAAGTTATCAAGATTGCAACCTTTGGAAAGATTTAGGTTGTGATTTTGTATTGCAAGTGTACCGAGACTTTCTGCTGACAGGTGCTGAGGATGTAGAATTCCTGACAGATTGTTGGCATGCGATTGTGCAAACTCTAGACTACCTCAAGAGGTTTGACATAGATGGAGATGGGATTCCGGAAAATTCTGGTGCGCCTGACCAAACTTTTGATGACTGGCGTTTAATAGGAGTCAGCGCCTATTGTGGTGGGTTATGGTTGGCGGCTTTGGAAGCGGCGATCGCCATTTGTGATATTCTATTAAACCGCGCAAGCTCTGACAACACAGAAGAATTAGTCCAACAAAGGTCTATCTACAAAACTTGGCTTGCACAGTCTCGCCCTATTTACCAAGAAAAGCTCTGGAATGGGCAATACTATCGACTCGATAGTGAGAGTGGGTCTGATGTAGTCATGGCAGACCAGTTGTGTGGACAATTCTATGCTCGTCTGTTGGGGTTACCAGATATTGTACCTGTTGACTGCGCCTTCTCTGCCTTAAAAACTGTGTACGATGCTTGCTTTCTCAAGTTTCACAATGGCAACTTCGGTGCTGCGAACGGTGTTCGCCCTGATGGTTCCCCTGAGAACCCCAACGCAACTCATCCTTTGGAAGTTTGGACAGGAATAAATTTTGGGTTGGCGGCAATTTTAGTGCAAATGGGAATGAAGGATGAGGCTTTTAGAATTGCATATACTGTGGTGCAGCAAATTTATGACAATGGGCTACAATTCCGCACACCTGAAGCCATCACTGCTGTGGGTACTTTCCGCGCTAGTACTTACCTCCGGGCTATGGCAATTTGGGCAATTTATTTGCTCATTAATGAGTCATAAAATGACAGATTAGGGATTTTTTCTACTCCCTTTTTTCTATGCGAATTTAAGATTTTATACCAACATTTCAAGTGTTTTTTATCTGTCACACAATATTTTTTTCATTTCTTTTCCGGACTTGAGCTACTAACTCCAGAAGTATTATTTAGGACTGACCTTGGAATATATCCATTCACGCTGAAGTTTAACAAGTCAGGATTAGGAGTTGCTATTAAAAAATCTCAATACTAGTCACTTTAGATACAGAAACAACTAGTAATGTAGAGTCATGTTTACTACTGATAAGTTTTCAGATAATGAGTTTATTTCAATTGAAAATTCTTGTAAATCTTCTTTGAAAGGCCTATCAATCTTTTCGCTTCAATATAAACAAAATGGTTAGTGTAGTCAAACACACAGATGAAACGATGAATATATTTTCGTCGTTAAGAGTTCAAGGAGAACTGAAGTATAAGGGAACTGGCGTCAGCGCTGCATCGTCCCGTATCTTCTCCACAGACGCTACTTTGTTGGCGCAAGCCTAGATATACGCGCAGTGTGTCCCTTTAAGACTCACGCGTAGCGGGAGCGTACCTCCTGCAGCCATGTCATTAGCTTAGGGTTTAAGACATACCTGAAGGGATCTGGCTCCACCTTACCAACAGGTGCGCCCCCAATTCTGTGGGAAGCCTTTCGATTACGCTGCGCGTACCCCGCTTCGGGGGCGCTTTGCGCTTACGCAGTCGCCTGGTGGACATGGGAAACCCTCTTTGAAGTTGTCACAGCGTGCTTAACCCGACGCCAGTCGCACGCCACATGCTACAACGGGGGAAACCCCAACGCCAGATACCTACGGAGGAGCCAGTGCGGTCTTGGGGAGCCAGTGCGTTGCGGAGGTTCCTCCGAGAGTGCCATCTGGCGTGTCTCCCCAAGTAGAGCATCTGGCGTTGGAAACCCTCCTGCAGTACTGGCTCCGCAACGCAGTGGCTCCTCAACGGAGGAAACCGCGTCTACAAACTTCTCTCCGCACGGCGTTGACTCCACAAGGCACTTCTGTGTGCATAGCGCTGTCTCACCACTGCGCCTCTACAAGTTCGCAAAGCCTTATCGTTCGCGTAGCGTGCTGCAAGCATAGAAATGCCCGAAGAATTTACCGCTTTGTTAGCTAATGGTTTGTGACTAGTGCAGCACGGCAGAAATAACTAAACAGTTAGGAACAGCCTTATGACTCTGATGATGTAAATATTTTTCTCTCCTGAGTTCTGGAGCCCGTTCTGACTCCTTGCACTAGTAGACGGCTTCTCTACATCCTACTCAGGATTTAAAAACAACTAAGTTGTGCCAGTTAAATTTTCAAAGAAATGCAAGTATTTTCTAAATCTACTGAGGAACACCTTGTACATACTTTTTATTCTTTCAAATTAAAGAAATATACACAGTTGCAATATGCTACTTTTCCGTTGTTAGTGACTTTAAGCAAGTGTTTTGTTGTCACCAGAATATGCTAATGATAAAAGTTTACATATTATACCATTTAAATGTATTTCAATCATAAATTTTCCATACTAAATCAATTATATTTTTGCGCAATCCATAACAGATTCATTGTGGATTTGCACTTACCTATTAAAATCAAAGTCTGACTTCAGGTAGATATCAACTGAACATAATGAAAACAAGACATTTCCGGAAACAGTAAAAATTATTATCACGATTAAACTCTAGTAAAGATTGTCTAAATGCTACTTTTGCTG
>JAAUSC010000242.1 GCA_012031965.1 Scytonema sp. RU_4_4 | reverse complement strand
GATGAAGTTAAATAACTATGCACAATTCAGAAATGATAAAACAAGAGTTAAACTATTGGCTCAAGCAACCTTGGTCAAAGATAACATCACTACCAATAGATTATCTTGACGGGGTCTCTCTAGAGAGGGGGGGAACCTTTATATAGATAATCGTCAAGCCCCCACCAAGCTGCGTGAGGAACGAAGGCTTCCCCCTTCTCCAGACAAAATGCGTGACATTCAACAAGAAAATACAGTAGGTAGTGCTGCTGGTGTGTCAGTGAAATTAAGTTCACAAGAAACCCACACTCTGCTGACGTCAGTAAACGAAGCTTACAACACACAAATTAACGATATACTGCTGAGTGCATTAGTACAAGCATTAGCAGAGTGGACGGGAAATTCAACGGTAGTAATTAACTTAGAGGGACATGGCAGAGAAGAACTATTTTCAGATATAGACTTATCGAGGACAGTAGGTTGGTTTACTACTTTGTTTCCCGTATTGTTTCAAATCCCAACCATTAACCAACCTGGAGAAATTATCAAGTCAATAAAAGAACAATTACGAGCAATTCCCAATCGTGGGATTGGCTACGGTATATTGCGTTACTTGTGTAAAGACACGACTGTTAATGAACAATTACAGACAATTCAAGCTTCTGAAATAAGTTTTAACTACTTAGGACAATTTGACCAAGTACAATCAGAAACTGGTTGGAAATTTGCATCTGAATCTACTGGATATAACGAAAATTTAAAGCAAACTCGTGACCATCTATTAGATATTAATGCTCTGGTGGTAGAAGGGGAATTACAAATTGATTGGACTTACAGTAGTCATATTCATACTCATGCCACAGTGGAGAAATTGGCACAAAGGTATATACAAGCTATCAGGTCAATAATAGAACATTGTCAGTCAGAAGATATTTGCGGATATACACCGAGTGATTTCCCAGATGTACAGTTAAATCAAATAGAACTAGATAAATTATTAACTCAGTTCAAAACTAAAAAGATTGAATCAATTTATTCACTTTCTCCTTCACAACAGGGTATGCTCTTCGAGACTCTATCTGCTTCTGAGTCAGGGATACATATTGAGCAGTGCATTTTAAACGTCCAAGAAGAACTAGATTTGTTCGCCTTTGAAAGAGCCTGGCAGCGTATCGTCGAGCGGCACTCGATCCTCAGAACAGCCTTTATTTGGGAAGCTCAAGACGAGCCACTTCAAGTTCTGCTGAAGAGAGTCGAAGTTTCATTGGAGCAGCAAGATTGGCGCGGACTTTCTCTGTCCCAGCAGCAAGAGAAATTAGAAACCTATCTCAGTGCAGACCGATTACGTGGTTTCAAGATGACTAGACCACCACTCATGCGTTTGGCGCTTTTCCAAGTAGGCTCGAATGCATATCAATTCGTCTGGACTTTTCATCACATTCTTCTAGACGGCTGGTGCATGCCTCTAATCTTAAAAGAGATTTTCGCATTCTACGAGGTATTTAGCACAGGTCAAGATTTATCACTGGAACCCAGCCGTCCTTACAGAGATTATATCGCTTGGCTAAAACAACAAGATTTGTCGCAGGCAGAGACATTCTGGCGAGACAAACTTCAGGGTTTCAAAAGCCCAACCCCATTAGGAATGAAAGCTGAACCTGTTAATTTTTCTGACGAGCAAGAGCGCTACGGCAAACAAGAAGCCTGCTTGCCAGCGTTGGCGACAACAGCCTTACAGTCTTTGGTACGGAAACATCACTTGACCTTGAATATTCTAGTTCAAGGAGTTTGGGCTTTGCTCTTGAGTCGGTATAGCGGTCTCGAAGATGTGGTATTCGGTGCAACTGTCTCTGGTCGTCCCCCGGACTTGGTAGGGGTTGAATCCATGTTAGGTCTGTTCATTAATACTCTGCCAATGCGTCTCCAGGTTTCTCCCCAAACATCACTTTGGTCCTGGCTTAGAGATTTGCAGAACCAAAGCTTCATGCAACGAGATTATGAATACTGCTCCCATGGACAAATTCACCAATGGAGTGAAGTGCCCAGATCATTACCCCTTTACGAGAGCATTTTGGTTTTCCAGAACTATCCAGTCAATTCATCAGTACAACAGTCTGTTGACCATAGCATGAATTCAACTAAGGGTCGTTCTATAGGGGCACAAACGAAATATGCGCTCACCATTCTAGTTACCCCAAATTCAGAGCTAGAGTTTTGCATCATCTACAACACATACCGTTATGACAATCCGACAATAACCCGGATTCTGGAACATTTTCAGGCTTTATTGAACAGCATTGTTGACCTTCCAGAGCAGCATATTGGAACGCTCATAGAAAGGATTTCAGCAGACCAAATTCCGCAAGTTAGACCGCCTCAGAAACTTTTTCAAAAGGAACTGGGAAAGAGCTTTGACACACCCCGAAATCTCTGCGAATTTCAACTGGTACGAATTTGGGAAGACATTCTCGACATTCATCCTGTCAGTATACAAGATAACTTCTTTGAACTAGGAGGTCATTCCCTTATAGCTGTCCGTCTCATGTCCCAAATTCAACAACATTTCCAGATAAATTTACCTTTAGCCACCCTTTTCCAAAATCCCACTATTGAACAACTAGCGAATTTCCTGGGTTCCTCAACAGATTCTTTACCTTGGTCTACCCTAGTTCCCATCAAATCTAATGGCAATCAACCCCCTCTGTTCTGTATTCACCCTGCTGGGGGAAATGTTCTTTGCTATCAGCATTTTACTTACTATCTAAGTTCAGAACAGCCACTTTATGGACTACAATCTGTTGGTTTGAATCCCCAAAATCAACCTCATACTAGCATTGAACAAATGGCGACATACTATATCCAAGAGTTACAAACTCTTCAACCTCATGGTCCTTATTTTCTCTCTGGCTGGTCTTTGGGTGGCTTGGTGGCTTTTGAGATGGCTCAACAACTTTCCCATCAAGGTGAACAGGTAGCTCTGTTGTCTCTACTAGATTCTTATCCTGTTTCTATAACTTCTAAAGAACCAGAAGACGATGCGGCTCTATTAGTAGACTTACTCAGAGAAGATTTAGACCTTTGTTTAGAGGAAATGCGGCAATTTGAACCAGAGGAACAGCTAATTTATATTGTGGAACAGGCTAAGCAGAAAAATCTAGTTCCAGAAGGTTTTGACTTAGCTCAAGCTCATCATCTTCTGAGAATTTACAAGCTCAACGCTCAAGCAGCACAAAATTACAAACCTCAATACTACTCAGGTTCAATTGTGCTATTCCGAGCTAGTGAAACTGATGCCGACCTTGAATCTGCCTGGAATGAACTAGTGGAACATACAGAAACTCATGTGGTTCCTGGTAATCATCAAAATATGGTCAGCCCACCTCATGTCCAGACACTAGCTCAACACCTCCAAAAATCACTTGAACAAGCGCAGAGCAATCAATTGGCATCAAATGCTCAAACCACTCAAAATTGAAGGGATGTTTATCTTCGTTCTGGTCTGGTTGGGGCAACTAGTCTCTCTTTTAGGCTCCAGTATCACCAACTTTGCTCTTGATATTTGGATTTATCAATGGAGTAATTCAGTTACCCAGTTATCCCAACTGATTCTGCTCACTACCCTCCCTTACGTGATCATTTCTCCCCTGGCTGGGATCTTAGCAGATCGTTGGAACCGTCGTTGGGTGATGATTCTCAGCGATTCAGGTGCAGCTGTAAGTACCCTGACTATCGCCGCCTTACTAGTCACCGGACAAATCCAAATCTGGCACATATATTTAGCAACTGCCGTAAGTTCCAGCTTCAGTGCATTCCAATGGCCTGCTTACAGCACCGCTACCACCAATCTCGTTCCCAAACAACACTTAGGTCGAGCTAGTGGAATGATTCAGTTTGCACAAGCCCTAGCACAACTCCTTGCTCCGGTTCTAGGTGGTGTACTTTTAGGAGTTATCAAGCTATCAGGAATTTTTGTTCTGGACTTGAGCAGTTTTCTATTTGCCTTAACTACCCTCCTCCTGGTTCGGTTTCCCGACCACAAAGTAACACAAAACCAGGAAACCAATCAAACCTCACTCCTCGCACAAGCCGTTTACAGTTTCAATTATCTGACCGCTCGTTCTGGACTACTGGCTTTATCATTGTTTTTTGCTAGTAGCAACTTCCTGGTTGGAATGCTTCAAGTACTCACCTATCCCCTAATACTTTCCTTTGCTTCCCCAGCCCAACTTGGCACGCTTCTGTCCGTTGGCGGTGTGGGCATGGTAACAGGTAGCCTGCTGATGAGTACTTGGGGAAATGGACGGCAAAACTATATCAATATCCTATTCGGCTTTATGCTGCTCATAGGATTCTCCATGATTGTTGCAGGGCTTTATCCTTCCATCTTTCTGATTTCTATAGCTTCTTTTCTATTTTTTCTTGCACTTCCTTTTATCAACAGTTGTGCTCAAGTGATTTTTCAAAAGAAAGTTGCTCCCGACGTACAGGGAAGAATCTTCTCCCTTAATCGTGCTATCTGTAACTCCTTTTTACCCCTAGCTTATCTTGTTGCTGGTCCCCTAGCTGACAGAATATTTGAACCTTTGATGACACTTAATGGTCCCCTAGCCGCAACCATCGGACAACTCATCGGCATCGGACCTGGTCGAGGCATTGGTCTGATGTTTATTATCTTGGGAATATTAACTATATTAATGACTATTATTGCTTATCAGTATGCTCCCTTAAGATTAGTAAATGATGAATTGCCTGATGCCTATCATTGATCCTATTCTCAAGTTGGTGCTGTATTTTCTAAAACCACCAAAATATAGATCAAGGTAAAAAGTACCTTAAACAACCAGAGGTAGAAGTCTTTCCTAAGAAAAGCGAGCGTGTTTTTGTTCGCGGTACACTCCCAAATAGGTTTGATGACAGCTAATGCTAAATCTAAAAAGGACTGATAGTTGGATTACTGTTCCTAAAGCTAATCCCCAAGCCAATTTACGTTTATTTTGCTTTCCCTATGCTGGAGGAAGTTCAACAATTTTTCGTCCTTGGTTAGACAAACTTCCAGCCATTATAGAAATTTGTCCGATAGAACTTCCTGGTAGAGGAAGCAAAATTAAACTGGCTCCATTGAATAGATTAGAGCCAATAGTAGAAGGGTTAGCACTGCAAATTCAATCATACTTGGACAAGCCCTTTGCTTTTTTCGGTCACAGTATGGGAGGAATTTTGAGTTTTGAATTGGCTCGCTTATTGTCCAAAAAATATGAAATTAAACCAGTTAATTTATTTATATCTGCTTGTGGCGCTCCGCAAATACCAGACTCAGAACCACCAATTCATGCTCTCCCAGAATCCGATTTGATTGCGGAATTGCGTGATTATAATTTTACACCGAGTGAAGTGTTAGAAAATCAAGAGTTAATGCAATTATTTATACCTATATTGCGAGCAGATTTTGCAGTTTCAGAAACTTATACATATCATCATGCACCACCTTTAGAATGTCCTATCTCTGTTTTTGGCGGGTTGCGAGATCATAAGGTTACTATTGAGGAATTAAAAGCTTGGCAAGAACAAACTAATAGCTACTTTTTATTAAATATGTTGCCTGGAGACCATTTCTTTATTAATTATTCTCATTTACTGTTGCTCGAACAAATTTCGGAAATACTGAAACATCGATTAGAGAACGAATGGCACTAAGAAAAGCTGAAACACAAGTGTTTCAGCAGTTTGGCCTAGATCTAGCGAAGCTGTCACGAAGTGCAAACTAAACCGTCTAGTAGTCCACCAAATAAACTTTGCCAGGTCAGACGGTTGGATATAAGCGCCCCATTTTGTTTCGCGCATCAGTAGTTTTAAAGCGCCAATTTACACTTGCTCGTGCTTGGTTGCGCTGTTTCTCCCAAGCAGCAATCTCTAACTCCAAAGTTTCGCGGTCGCGAATCCGTCTGTCTAGGCATTGACGAGATAAAATTGATAATTCAATCTCGACCTGGTTTAACCAACTAGCATGTTTTGGTGTGTAATGAAACTCCAGTTTTTGTAGTATGCGACGTGCTTCTTGTGGCTGAAAAGTTTCATATAAAGCTGCTGGATTATGGATGTTTAGGTTATCGACGACTAAACGAATCACATCAGCATCTTGGCAATAAATATCGACTAAATCTTTCATTTGTTTCGCAAAATCTACTTTAGTACGCTGCTGTGTTATTTCTATATGTCGCCATCCAGCTAACGGTTGAAAATATGCAAATAAATTAACACTTCCATTTCTTTTATATTCAAAGTCATAGCGTTCTGGTTGATTTGGTTCTGGAGGTAATGGCTTTCTAACTTCTTCTATAAGTTGGTATGGAGTTTCATCAAAACAAATCACTGGACGCTTTGGGTCATAAGGCTCGTTGTATAAATCAAGTACATCTTCCATTCTCAAAACGTACTCTGAGTTTACTTCAGGTATACACCATTGTTCTTTGAGCCAAGGTTTAACTTCGTTTTTTTTAGTGTTTGACGTACTGTTTCATCAGAGATTGAGTCAACAATACCCAAATTTATAAGTCGATCCGCTAGAGCGCCGGTACAGTAATCACGATTCCGGGTTAGGATGACTAAAGGGACTGATACAAGAGTTGTGCAGTGCCTAATTATGTGAAGTTGTGTAAAGTACTTCTCATTTAAGAAGAGTAGATTTCAACTTATGCAACCACCCTTATGGCACCCTGCAGTGGAGTTATCAAATGCGGAGCAGGCGATCGTCAACCGAATCAAACGTGCCAAACTGTTTATTTTCTTGCGGCAAGTACGTCACCAATTATTTGATGATGAATTTCAAACAGAGTTAGCAAAAATTTATGATGATAGCCCCAAAGGTCAACCGCCGATACCACCTGCACCCCTAGCATTGGCAACCATTCTGCAAGCGTATACCGGGGCAAGTGATGACGAAGCAATCGAATCATTGTTGATGGATAAGCGTTGGCAGTTAGTACTGGATTGTCTTGAATGTGAAGAACCACCGTTTAGTAAACCAACGCTAGTTCGGTTTCGTGCTCAACTGATAAAGCGGCGATTAGATCGACGGCTGATTGAACGCACGGTGGAATTAGCAAAACAGACAGGCGGTTTTGGGTCGAAAAATCTGCGGGCGGCGTTAGATTCATCGCCATTATGGGGAGCAGCGAAAGTAGAGGACACTTATAATCTGTTGGGTCACGCTCTAAAAAAGGCAATCAGCGTGATAGCCCGCCAGCAGGGGCAGGGCTGTTTCATTCGACAAGGACAAGGAGTTTGTCAATATCATTAGAGAGAAATCTAGTCGCAATTGTGATGGAAGTATGACCATTTCGCCGGAGTATATTGAGAGCGATCGCTCTCAAGACGGAGAGATTTGCGGGGGCATTACCCATACGTATTTTTGAATCGTCCTCCTTGAAAACTACGTCTTTAACCCAGTGGAGGCAATTTTCAATACTCCAATGTCCGCGAATCCCACAAGCGAATTCTCTGGCTGTAAGAATGAGACTACTTATGTAGCAAACAACTTCATGGTATGGTCTACCGGCTCGTGTACCAAATCTTTCAACCCTAATTAAAGACTTAATCCCGTTCCATTGTGGATTAATCCCAGTTAAATCATCAAAAACTTCTACCTTACGTGTTGTAATTCTGTCTCTAGTTCTTTCGGTCGTAATATAGGGGGCGTGAGTATCAATGGAACAGAAAACCGGGATAAGAAAAAAATCTTGAAAAATCAGCCTTCAGCCATGTATATACATGATATAGTAAGACATCATGTATAACTTAGGACAATGGATCAATATTCAGGCACTAGACAAAAATCTCAAAGACGACCTCGTACACCAGATGGTAAATTTGAAACTGATTATGGAGATTCACCCAAGCGGTTAAGGTCAATTCGCTTAACCGATGAAGCATGGGAGAAACTACTAGAAATAGCGGAGAAAAATCAAGTAACCAGAAGTGAAGTCATAGAAATTTTCGCTCGCGGTGGCGAATGATATTAAGTGTTACCTCTAGTTTATTTAGTAAACAAGTGTAATTTTTTACTAAATTTGGCAGGAATCCATATTTCGACAATCAAGAGTATTGTCTATTCTCTTGAGTAGTTTTTAATTGTGATAGTTTTAATCATATAGTCAGATACAAATTAAATTTATATTGATAAGTTATTGCCCTAAAGGTGGGATTTTTTCAAAAGCAGAAAGTGCTACTTCTTGCGCCCGTTGTGAAGTAATTTTAGAGTAGCGAAGAGTAGTTTGAATTTTTTCATGTCCCATCAAAGCACGAAGTTCCTCAATTCCCATAATTCCCACTCTTTGGGATGCAAAGGTGTGTCTGAGATGGTGAAAACCAACATCCTCTAACTCTGGAATGTTTTTAACTGTGTTCTTGAGTGTAGAGTAAGCTGTTGCATAAGAAAGACGAGATACGTACTCTTGATTTGGTTTTTGAGCCGTAAATAAAGCACTTATCTGGGGATGTCGGTAGTATTTGATGTAATTATTCAAACAAAATTCAGTGTCTTCATTGTAGAAACACCATCTTTGCTTATTACCCTTACCGATAACTTGAAACTTACGAGCAGTAAAATCAATATCTGATAAATCCAAAGCCAGTATCTCTGCTATTCTGGCTCCACTGCTATATAGCAAATGCACCAGAGCAGAAAGTCTAGCATCTTTTTTAATAGCTTGGTCAAGAATACTTAATTGATTTTGTGTCAGATATCGCACAACAATATCGGAATTATGCTCTCCTATATGTGGATTTGGTTTACGCCGTTTGAGATGAGAAATCGGGTTGGATTTGATATAACGGTACTCAACAGCAAAGTTAAATAAGGCTGTAATTACTGCTTGATGACGATGATGAGTGATATATGATACCCCATTTAAATGATTGAGGTATTCGACTAAAATTTCTCGGTCAAGAATGGATAGTGACCAACTACCATAAAGCTGAAGCAAAGGCATTAAAGTTGATTCATAAGAACGAATCGTAGAGTCAGCCAGTCCATGACGCTCTAAAAACTGAGTGACTAATGATGCTAAATTAACACTCATTTTTACCTGAGCAAGTTAAATTATTGAACTCATGGACAAATATTAACTTAATATTAATAGGTAGCGAACTAGATATATTTTTATGAATGTATCGGCGACGGATGCTGCTCCTCAACCAACAGAGACGTTGGGTGGTTATATTCAACGAATCCGTAACTCTCTATCTTTAACTCAGTTGGAGTTAAGTACAAAAGCGGGAATCCATGTTCAGACTATCCGCAAAATTGAAGCAGGAGGAACATCACGACTCAATCAAAAAGCAAAATCTGGTTTAGCTGCGGCGTTAGGTATTCCTCAAGAATATTTAGATGTTGTTGTCAAAAAAGTAGCACTTGAAGTTATCAATTCGCTCAAATTTTGTCCTAAATGTTGGACACCAGGGACAACTCCTGACCCAATGTGGACTTCTTTACGGTCAAAATATTGCTTTGCCTGCGGTACGCAATTGCGTTCTATAGCGGTTCTCAGTTGAGTAAAATACAGTGTGAGAGGATAGAGTATATCAATAACCATGTGTATTGATATGAAAGCTTACTCTACCGATCGACGCCAAAAATCATTGATGCCCACAACAATGAAGAAGGTTCTCAACGACAACTGGCGAAACGGTTTAGTGTAAGTTTAAGTTTTGTTCCGAGCCTGCTGAGGCGATTCCGCTTTTGTGGCACAGTTGAAGCA
>JAAUSC010000241.1 GCA_012031965.1 Scytonema sp. RU_4_4 | reverse complement strand
ACGCGTTTGCGCAGCGCCCCCGAACGGGGCTAGCGGCTTCCCGATAGCCGTAAGGCGTGGCGTAGCCATAGGGTAGCGAAGTAATCGCAAAGACTGTATTTTACGTTTTTCAATGTTGACCTACTTATAGCAAAATTCGTAAAACGGAAATCTAGGAGAGTTGCATCAGTCTTATTTTTTAAACTTTGTTTCAACTAGGAATAGTTGCATAAAAATCTCGATATCTTGAAGAGAGCCTTTTTTTTAATCAAGAAAGAGGAGATAGGAAAGCGAAAATCGAGTGAACTTCGCGATGACTGCTATTGGATTTAAACTTATTTTTTTTGAACCAAGTAGAAAGCTTGAGTGGAGGTAATAACAATGATAGGAATGCTTTGGCTTGTTGGTTGCTGCTTTCTTTGGCTGATTGGTATAACTCTCATAGCAGAAATTTGGTTTTTTGAGGAAGAGCAGCAGTTTTAACGACAAATTCTGATGTTTTATTAAATTGGGTGAACTTTCAGGCTCTTGACTTCAGTTAAAAATCTGCAAAATTGCGATAGAAAAGTATAAAACCCGTCTGAATCTTGAAAAATTCAAACGGGTTTCTACATTAGGATGAAGTATCAAGCTGCTTGTAGCAAAGTATTGTTGTTTTAATGACAGGGGAGTTGAATGGATTATAAATTCAGCACTATAGCCAATAGGATAGACGCTGGAATCAAACTTCAGCGTACTTTACTCAATTGAGAACTGCTATAAATAGTAGGCAAAAGCCCAAATTTATACCACTGAGGCAGTACCAATGTATCAGCAACAGCGCCAAAGTTTGCTTTTCACTCTTTCTGCTATACTGACTGGAGCAACTCTTCTCGCTGGAATTGGAATCTACGCAGTGCTCAAAAGCGCGGAAACACCAGTAGCAGCACCCAACCAAACAATAACCACATCAGAATCAGACATAACAGAAGCACCTGTCGAGACATTCGTTCCGCCACCAGCAAACACATCAATTTCACCACCAGAAGACACACCAGTCGTACCAATTCAAGAACAACAAAACGAATTAGGGAAAAACCTTGGCGGTGTTCATTGGAAGGGAAAGGACTTACGGGCGATGAAGCTACGTTATGCCAATTTAGGCGGTGCGATTCTTGCAAATGCTAATTTGAGTGGTGTTGATTTGAGTGGAGCTACCTTGAGTGGTGCTAATCTTGCAAATGCTAATTTGAGTGGTGTGAATTTGAGCAGTGCTAATCTCGGTGGTGCAACTCTTAACAATGCGAATCTGAGCAATGCGAATCTGAGTCGTGCCGACTTAAGGGGTGCCAATCTTAATGATGCTAACCTTGAGGGAGCTACTTTGAGAGGAACTCTCTTAGAAGGTGCAAGGCTGAATAACACAACTATGCCTAAAGGAGTTAGTTTTAGGTAAACAAGCTACATATATATAATGTCAGTGACAAGCGTCACTCAAAAAATTGATATCAGTCACTTTCCCCTAATTTGTTTATCTCTTAGCTTGGGAGTGAACAGAAATCATATTTGTACTTAGACCGTAGGTTAGGTACTGATTTATGACTTGGCGGTTGTGAGGAAGAACCTATGCTGGAAAAACTATTGCTGGCTGCTACTCTGACTTTTGCTCTGAGTTTTTTTACAGAATTGAACAGGTTTTCTCCTGCTCACACAGCAACAGAGAAGACAGAGCCGACTTTACCTACTTTCACTATTACTCAGCGTCATAACCAAGATTATACGCCATAGCAACAGGGATACGGCTAAAAACTACAAAAATATAAACTACAAAAATATAAAAATATATTCCTGTCTACCAAAAGGGTGAGTCTTCAGAGCAGGACATTGCGACATCAAGAATGAAAAGTCAAATTCTAGCCACAGCCACATTTTTAACTCTTATCAGTCTAAACCAGAGCGCCCAAGCAGCAAATATCGAGCATGTTAAACAGTTATTAGCAAGCAAACAATGTCAAAATTGTGATTTAACTGGTGCTGGTTTGGTCATGGCTGATTTATCGGGAGCGGATTTAAGTGGAGCCAATCTTGCAGGTGCTAATCTCAGCCGTGCTAACTTGAGCGGTGTGGATTTGAGGGGTGCAAACTTGAGTGGTGTTAGTTTATTTGGTGCTAACCTCAGTGGAGCTAATCTCAGTGGGGCAAATTTGCAGAATGCTGATTTGCGAAATACCTATTTAGTGAATGCTCAATTGAATGGTGTTATTTTTAATGGAATCAATTTGCAAGGAGCAATAGGAATACCATCGCAAATTGCTACACATGAGGAATTTTATGCTTGGGGTGTTACCGAAGCAAAAAAAGGTCATCAACAGCAAGCAATTGATTATTTCAATCAAGCCATTATCATGAAACCTAATTATGCAGGTGCTTATTTAGCTCGTGGTGTTGTTCGTTACCAAATATTTGACCGACAAGGTGCTTTTCAAGATGCCCAAGTTGCTGAAAAATTGTTTGCATCCCAAAACAATAGTATTGGAATACAAACAGCACAAGCTTTTTTAAAAGAACTACAAACACCTTACGAAACTAAGGTAAAACCAGCTAAACCCAATTTCGTTGATTTTGTAGGAAGTGTTGGCTCTCTATTACTTCAGTTTTTGTCATTTTAGGAGGAGGTATTAGGATTCAGCCGACTCTAAAGAGTATAAAGTTTGAAGTTTTTTCATCAAAGATTCAACGCTCGCTTTTCTAATTTCAGCTCAAAACGTTCTCCCGGTAATGGTTCTATCACCTGTGTTGGTAAATTGTTTTTCTTGAGTAACGAACGAAATTCCTCAATGCTTCCCTTTGTCTGAAGCAAAGAGTTGAGTAATCCCTCAAAACGACATCTCCTCCATCTGCAGTAGATAGCATGACTTGAGGTTGTAACCACTGAGCAACTTCTAAGGCGTACTGATTACCCTTAAGAATTGAGCCAACTAAAGGTAAATCTAAGTCAATCAAAGGAGTAATGACAATATCCACTGGAGCAATTTCTTGAAGCGTGGGTGAATGATTCCCATGAGGTTCGTAATAGAGTGTTAAACTGCTCTGCAACTCTTTGAGGAGATATCCGTTTTCCACCAAATTTAGACCAACCAGTGAGCCAGGAGTTGCTTTAATTTCAACACTTTGATTCAGGGTGAAAGTTTCCCCATGAGCAAGTGCTGTGACTTGAGTGTAATTTAACTGCTGTACAACTTTGGCAGCATTCAAAGAAGCTACGACTGGAATATTGCGGTCCAGTTGCTTGAGCGTTGGTGGATGAGCATGGTCTTCCCAACCTTGAGACAGCAGAATCAGGTCAATATTCTCTGGTATTGGGCGTTCTTGGGGTCGGGAACCTTTGAATAACCAATCCAAACCGCCAAAGGTTAACAAATCAACTAGCCAAGGGTCAAGAAGTATTCGTTGCTCTCCCATTTCAAATAGCCAAGAATTGCTGTCTAACCAAGTTAAATACATAAAGTTTTGTAAAGGTAACACCTAAATTTATTATGAACTAACTAAGGCAAGCAATATCCAAAAGCATTAGTATAGATGCTGTCAATTTAACCAACTGTTTTTCTAGATACGATATTTGTAAACTACTTCCATTGGTCAAAAATTAACTTGATGTGGGCGATCGCCTCATCAGCCGCTTGTTGAGGAGAAATCTTATTAATAACCACTTTATTGAGAGCTTTGCCCCAAATATTCTCCTTGACAACTATGCTGTAAGCAGGGTTTTGAGCGGTATAAAATAGGCGTGTTTGTTCCATAGTGATTGGCTTAGCAACAGCCCAGATATGGGGATCTTTGGGATCGCTCCAGAAGGGATCTTTCCAGACTAATTTATGTACTGGCGAAAAACGTCCTCCAGCAACTTTGAGATAATTTCCTGTGATTTCTGGTTGGATGAAATATGCAAGAAAGTCCTTAGCTAACTTCTGGTTCTTGGAATCAGCTAATACAACTGCTTGCTTAACCAGGGCTAAGTAACGCATCGGCTTGCCGTTGGGTTTATTAGGATAGCCTATTGTGCCAAGCTTATTATGGTAAGTATCAAAATCATGACGCACAGCACCAGGAATCGAGAGGGAGTTGTTGGGAGTCATAACGACAAAGCGGTTGAGCAATTGGCGATTATTGTCTGGATTGAGCCAATTGACTGCATCTGGTGGCACATAGCCCTGACGGTAAAATTTAGTGTACCAGTCTATGCAGTCAATAATTCCTTGGCGTACCTTGGGGTTATCAACGCGCAGTTGACCTTGGGAGTCTAGAATCTGAACCTCGTAGGCTTCTAAAATCTGCTCAAAAATCTCATAGGTATCTACCGCTCCAATTGACATAGGAAAGCCAATGCCATAAATTTTCTGATTATGCTCAGTCAACAGAGTCTCCTGCACTTGTTTCCAGAACTCCCAAAAAACATCCCAATCTTTAGGAATATCCTTTTCACTCTTACCTGCTAGTTTGAGTAAATCCCGCCAGTAAAAAATATGAGGTATACCCTGATGAATTGGGACAGCATAATAGCTTCGCTGTTTCTCTAAGTTGTTATAAAAATAAACACTGTTTAAGATAGTTTCGGGATAAAGATGTTTGATAGGTTCGATAACATCAGAAACATTCGCCAGTTTGCCTTCCCAAGCCAGACGCGGACTCAGTAACCTATCAGCATTGTCATTCATCACCAGATCAGGCGGATTACCAGCCTGAATTGCTCTGAGAGCTTTCTGTGAGAGTTCATCGCTAGTATACAAAGAAAGCTTAACTTTGTTGCCAGTTTGTTGTTCCCAACGGCTCACAGCCTGCTGTAGTGCTTCATCTTCTTCCAATGTATAGCCTTTGTCCCACCAAATCTTTAACACTCTACTCTTAGTAGAAGAATCATTCACTGGGAGCAAAGCTGTTTTGGAGTCACCAGAGCAAGCAACAACTATTAAGCTGACAAGCAATGCTATGAATGCATAGCAGAGATTCAACTTCCAGCGATGACTGGTTCGACGTAATACTACAGTAAAAAATTGGTTAGCTGCTACATAGAACTTATCCATAATTATCCATATATTCAGTCAAAAAAAGAAGCAATTGCTTTGAGCTTGCTCAACCGCTTTGCGGTACAAGAAAAAAGTTGTCACTCCCAAACTCAGAGCCATCACTAATGCTAAACTGACTGCACCCAACAATAATCTTTGGAGTTTGGCTACTTTTTGTTCTTGAATCAGTCGGGCTTCGATTTCCTTATTACGTTCTACCTCTAATCTTGTCTCAACTTCGTGCCGATCAAATTCTTGGCTTGCTGCTAAAAATTGATAGTCTACATTGCTTAAGTTTTTACCAATAGACCAAGCTTGCGCTTCATGCAAGGCTTGTCCGCGCAGTAACCGTGAAGAGTCACGACACTCTGAGGTGATCCAAGCATCCAATGCTTGGGAGTAGGGTCGTAATTTTGCTAATTGTTTTTCTATCCATGCTTGGTTAAAAATCTCTTGATAAATGCGGTTTTTGACTTTCAGTTGTCCTTGCTGCTTATCTACCAACCCAGATAACAGCAATTCGATTTGCTCTCTAGAGTCGTCTGTAGATACCTCAACTCCTTGTAATATTTGTTGATAGAGTTGCAGTAACCCACCAGCATGTTGCTCATTTCTGAGTAGGCGATCGCGAATTGTTTTTAAATGCTCTGGCTCATCATTTGCTTCCCAATTCTCAATCACTTGGATTTGTACCAATTTTTCTAGGACGAACGATGGAAATTGGTAATAAAAACTGATCAAATGATAATTAACAATGGGTAAATGGTAATCTAATTTGTAACGTTCCTTAGTTTCCAGGCTTCCGAAATCCTGTAAATCTTTGCTTTCAGAGTTTCTTTCTTGCACCACAAGACGACACAGCTTCTGGGTGAGAAACGGCTGACCATTTGTCCATACCAAAATTTCCTTAAGAGCTGCCATAGGATTAGCCACCTTACCCTCTAACCCTGCAGCTAGTGGCTGAATTTCTGATAAATTAAAACCTTGCAGATCAATAGATTTACCAATATTAAATGGAGTACAATTGTGGTCAGCAATTAAATCTGAAGGTGTTGCCACTCCAAAAAGTGCCCAAGTCAGGCGATTGTATTCTGGGTTTTCTGCACGCTGATTATAACAAGAGCGAATCAGAGCAAAAAAATGACCAACTGAGAAATTCAAGCTGAGAACACTATCAATTTCATCAACAAAAATAAATATTTTTTCACTTCTTATTTTGACTAATAAAATATCTTCAATAAACTGACTCAATCGCTGGAGTGGAGACAAATCTTCTCGCTCATTCCACCAAGTTTTGAGATTAACTTCTCCAAAAAGATTGAAGCCCCTCAATAAATCAACAACTATCCCCTTATACCACTGAGCAGGGTTCATGTCTGAGCTACCGATGCGGGTCATATCAATAGAAGCACAGCTAAAACCTGCTTGTTCTAATCGATGTCTTGTGCGTAAACGTAAGCTAGATTTGCCCATTTGCCGGGAGCTAAACACAAAACAAAACTCTCCCCTGATTAAAGCATCATAGAGTTCGATATCAGCTTGCCGTTCTACATAACAAGGAGCATCGGTTTTGAGACTACCACCAACTTGATATTCGTACTTGCTCATAAACTGTCGTGCGAAAAGAAGTGCATACTGCTAAGGGCTAGACGATTTGCTATCAGTGGTTTTCTTCATTTTTCATTTTGAAAGGACACTCGCACAAGAAGAGTTCAAGAACTCCCGTCGAAGTGTCCGATGCGTGAATTTTGTGCCTCAAGTGCAAGCCAGACGCTTACAGTCCGGCAAACCACTCATAGCCTTGGTCTTCCCAATAGCCTCTAGAGGGTGTCAGATGATTAACTATTGTAATACGAGTAACCCACTTACTTTGTTTGTAACCTAGTTTGATGGGAGAAGCCAGACGTATAGGTGCACCGTTCTCAACAGACAGGAGTTGACCATTTTTTTGATAAGCCATAAGAGTCTGGGGATGGAGAGATGAAGCAATATCCCAGCTTTCGTAGTACCCGTCAGCAGATTTGAAGTAAACAAAGCGAACATTCGCTTTGGGTTGAACCAAGGACAACAAGTCTCGTAGTCGCACGCCCCCCCATTGCACGATCGCTGACCAACCCTCGACACAAATGTGACGAATTGTCATCGAAGTCAGAGGCAGTTTCTGAATATCCTTCATACTTAACTGCATCGGATTGTTAACCTCACCATCAATGGTTAGCCGAAATGTTTCCGGGTCAATCTGAGGGGTGAAGTTAAACGTATTGACCAGCAGAGCATCAGGCTCAATTGCACTGGTGGGAAATTCAGGAACAGGCTTTTGCGGATTCAGTAGTAAAGCTTCTACACTCTGGTTGAGAGGCTCAAAGGTTTTCCCCACAGTATTTTCAAACAGACTGGACGCACAACCGGACAGAAGCAAACCTGCTCCAGAAAGTCCAGATAACTGGAGTAGTTGACGGCGATTTAATAGTCGATGAGGACGTTGAATTGGACTCATGAATGACCTCTACCAGAATATGGAGTTGATTAACCGGGAACCTCCCACCTTCAGTCCTAACAACAAGTGGAAAATCGCAAATATAGCTACCAATGGGATGGTTGCAAAATGAACCACTCGCAGAGCTTGCCAACTACCAAGTAGGTCAATTATCCAGTGGAACAGAGTAGGTTTATACATCGCCATCCCGCTCAGTATGGCAAGCAAAAGAATCGGAATGATAGCAGTGTAGACAAATCGATGCCAAGCATATATTTTGCGTTTGGGGTTTTGACTCACTTGCAGTGCTTTCAGGTCATTAATACCAACAAATCGACGCTTCCAACGTTGAGTGATAAAAATGTACAGCCCGTACCAGAGTAAATTCAGTGCAAACAGCCACATAGCAGCAAAATGCCAGTGTCTACCCCCAGCTAGCCACCCTCCCAGCAAAAACAGCGACGGAAACTGCCAACCCCCGCGCCCACCGAAGACTGGATTAGCATTGTAGATCTGTAACCCACTGCTAATCATTAACAGCAGGCTAATGATGTTGAGCCAGTGAAATATCTTGGCTAAAAAAGCTTGGCTTGGTTGCGGTCGAGGTCGGGACTTTTTAGAAGCAGTAGACGCATTCATAGCGATTTTCTCTCTACAATTTGAGGACAATTTGAGATCTATGACTAAAAATGTATTGTGACTTCATAGTGGCAAACGGGGAAAAAGTGGGGCTAACCAAAGTTGTACTTGGACATCCCAACCGAAGAGAATTGCGATAGCACCAACCACTACCATGACACCCCCCACTCTTTGCAAAACCATACTGTGAGAACGCAGACTCAGCAGCTTTTGAGCTAAACGGCGACCTCCGTAGGCGAGTGCTATCAAAGGTAATGCTGCCCCCATCCCGTAGACTATGAGTAAAGCAAAAGCATCTGCAATCTGATGTTTAACTGCTGCCAAAACTAAAATGCTTCCTAAAACAGGTCCTGCACAGGGCGTCCAGAGCAAGCCAAGCTGAGTTCCCAGCCAAAACTCCCCCCTTAATCCCATACGCAAAGGCTTTCTAGTTCCTTTACCTACTCTTAAGTAACTGAACAAACGGTAACTCCACTTGGGAAAAACCGCTAGAATCCCCATGAATAAGAGCAGGAAAATCGCTACAGTTCGCAGCCCATTAGCTAATCCTGTAAACCAGCTCGCCGTCACTCCCAAAAGACTACCTGCGACAGCAAATCCTCCAACTAACCCTGCGACTAAAGCTACGGGACCATAATGATGAGACTGAAGAGAGCGACCCACTAGTACGGGTAGGATAGGTAGAACACAGGGCGACAGCACAGTCAAAAATCCACCCAGTAGTGCCAGCCCTGCCGATAGAGCAGATATAGCCATTGGCTCACCCTAATAACTGACGGATTGTCTGCTCAGTTTTCTCATAAGCTCCTTCCCCTATATGGTCATATTGTATGAACCCCTGACGGTCTGCCAAAAATAGATGAGGCCAATACTCGTTGTTAAAGGCGTTCCAGGTTTTATAGTCGTTATCTAAGGGAACCGGATAGGTAATTTGGTGTTGCTTCAACGCTCTTTTAACATTGTTTACGTCCCGCTCGAATGCAAACTCAGGAGTGTGAACCCCAATCACCTTAAGTCCTTGCCCTACAAATTGTCGATGCCAACGAACAACATAGGGGAGAGTTCGCTGACAATTGATGCACCCAAAAGTCCAGAAATGAATGAGTACAATTTTCCCCTTGAGGTTTTGAGTCGTTAGGGGAGCAGAATTTAGCCACTGATTTATGCCCTGAAACTCGGGTAAAGCCTTAGTTGAAGGTTGAGCAGCAACAGCATTTAAAGAAGTAGAGCTATCAGTTCTTCCAAAGGCTAGGTCAAGGATTGTTTCTGTACTTGCTAGCATAGCTCCAACCCCAAGGCAAGATAGCAACTGGCGTCGCCGTAACAAGTTCTTATTCATTGAAAATTCCATAAAAGGAGGGGAGGTACTAGTATAAAGAAGAGACTAGTACCGTTCGGAATTTTGCTAGTATAATGCTATGATTTCTGGCTGTTGTAGGACTTGCATTTTTCTGAAAAGATTGTTTTCAAAAAAAGAATTTCGCGAATCCTAATTTATCAATAAACCACATGAAAGTGGCTATTACAAAACTTCATTTACCTGGCGACATCGAGTCACCAGGTTTCATCATTGAGTCACCAGGTTTCGACATCGAGTCACCAGGTTTCATCATTGAGTCACCAGGTTTCGACATCGAATCACCAGGTTTCATCATTGAGTCA
>JAAUSC010000055.1 GCA_012031965.1 Scytonema sp. RU_4_4 | reverse complement strand
TGATTTGTAGAGCAGTGTTTAGTTACCCACATGGAATGGAAATTTTTTGCTGCTCCTTGACTCTCCAGTAGACTGGAGGGTTCAAGATAGGTTTAGTTCCAAATGATGATATTGATTTCGTGGAGTTAAACCTATGACACTACAGCTAAAAGTTCCCAACATGGCTTGTTCTGCTTGTGGAGAAACCATTACCAAGGCAGTTAAGGCAGTCGATTCTACAGCTACAGTTCAAGCAGATCCAAAACAAAGCTAGTCAACATTGAAACCCAAGCATCTGAAGTAGCAGTTAGGGAAGCAATTGAAGCTGCGGGCTATCCGATTGTCAGTGAATAAAAATTCTGGCGTTGTCAACACAAGTGCATCTCAACGAAGAAGCAATGCAATGGAAAATACTACACTCAAACTACGGGGCATGAGTTGCGCCTCTTGTGCTAGGAACATTGAGGATGCGATTCGCTCTGTCCCAGGTGTTAATGAATGTCATGTCAATTTTGGTGCAGAGCAAGCCACAATAGACTATGACCCTGGAAAAACCGATTTACAAGCCATCCAAGAGGCAGTGGATGCTGCTGGCTACTCCGCCTATCCACTCCAGCAACAAAATCTGATGAATGGAGAAGATGATGAAAAGCGAGCACGGTCGAGAGAAACCCGTGAACTAACCCGCAAAGTCGTTGTTGCTGGGATTCTCAGCACCTTACTGGTGATAGGGTCGCTTCCTGCAATGACGGGGTTACACCTGGGGTTTATTCCCATGTGGCTTCATAATGCCTGGGTGCAGCTTGTGTTGACTGCTCCCGTGCAGTTCTGGTGTGGTGCATCCTTTTATATCAATGCTTGGAAAGCATTGAAGCGTCACACTGCCACAATGGATACGCTTGTTGCTTTGGGCACCAGCACTGCCTATCTCTATTCCCTGTTTCCCACCTTTTTCCCAGACTTGTTTATCGCTCAAGGTTTGAGACCAGATGTATATTATGAAGCTGCGGCAGTCATCATTGCACTGATTTTGCTTGGTAAACTCTTGGAAAATCGTGCTAAGAGTCAGACCTCTGACGCAATTCGCAAACTCATCGGGTTGCAAGCAAGAACAGCTCGGTTAATTCGAGATGGTCGAGAAGTGGATGTCCCGATTGAGCAAGTACAGATTGATGATGTCGTGCTGGTACGTCCAGGTGAGAAAATTCCTGTAGATGGCGAAGTCATTGACGGGACTTCTAATGTTGATGAATCAATGGTCACGGGGGAAAGTTTACCCGTCAAGAAGCAACTTGGTGATGAGGTGATTGGAGCTACAATCAACAAGACAGGGAGTTTTAAGTTTCGGGCAACACGGGTTGGCAAAGATACTGTTCTCGCTCAAATTGTACAACTCGTGCAACAGGCTCAGGGTTCAAAAGCACCGATTCAGCGATTAGCAGACTCTGTAACAGGATGGTTTGTGCCTGCGGTGATTGCGATCGCCCTCCTCACTTTCATCATTTGGTTCAATATTACGGGTAATTTGACCCTTGCCCTGATCACAACAGTTGGGGTACTTATCATCGCCTGTCCTTGTGCGCTCGGCTTGGCAACTCCTACATCTGTCATGGTAGGTACAGGTAAGGGTGCAGAAAATGGTATCCTCATTAAAGGTGCAGAAAGTCTAGAACTGGCGCACAAAATCCAAACAATTGTGCTGGACAAAACAGGAACCATCACCCAAGGCAAACCCACAGTTACAGATTTTGTCACAGCCAGTGGAACGGCAAATGGTAATGAACTTAACCTGTTGAAGTTAGCAGCATCGGTGGAACGCAATTCTGAACACCCACTAGCAGAAGCAGTTGTTCGCTATGTCTCCTCTCAAGAAGTAGAATCCGTTGATGCAAGAGAGTTTGAGGCTATTGCAGGTAGCGGGGTTTAAGGCGTAGTTTCAGGTCAGTTGGTTCAGATAGGGACACAACGCTGGATGGAAGAATTGGGCATTAACACCCAAAGTTTGCAACAGCACAAAGACCGATTGGAATATTTGGGCAAAACGGTCATTTGGATTGCAATAGATGGAAAAATCCAAGGACTGATGGGCATTTCAGATGCATTGAAGCCGTCTTCTCTTGGTGCGGTTCGTGCTTTACAAAAGCTGGGTTTGGAAGTGGTGATGCTCACGGGAGACAACCGCTTTACCGCAGAAACGATTGCTCGTGAGGTTGGTATTAAGCGGGTCTTAGCTGAAGTCCGACCCGACCAGAAAGCAGCGACAGTACAGAAACTTCAATCAGAAGGAAAGATTGTGGCAATGGTGGGGGATGGTATCAATGATGCACCAGCTCTCGCTCAAGCTGATGTCGGAATCGCAATTGGAACTGGGACAGATGTGGCGATCGCAGCCAGTGATATCACGCTCATCTCTGGTGATTTGCAAGGCATTGTCACTGCGATTCAACTCTCCCGTGCTACAATTCGCAACATCCGTCAAAATCTTTTCTTTGCCTTCATCTACAACGTAGCTGGAATTCCCATCGCCGCAGGGATTCTTTTCCCTATCTTCGGTTGGTTACTCAACCCCATTATTGCAGGTGCAGCAATGGCATTTAGCTCAGTTTCCGTAGTTACAAATGCCTTGCGTTTGCGTAACTTTCAACCCAAAGCAATTGCATAAGGAGGGATTGAGCAAATGTTTATTAAAAAAGTCATAATTAGTAGTCTTGCAAGTTTTGGAGTAGCCCTCGGAGTCGCCTCAGGTGGAGCAGTTGCTCAGATGAATCATGAAATGCCATCCGAGAATTCACAGACGACTCAGTTTCGCCGTATTGAGCAACCACTTTGGGTCAAAGGTGCAGTGACAGCAGGTGGTTTAGCCCTCGTTGGATTGGAGTTGTGGTGGTTTCTCTTAAGTAAGCCAAAATCCCAGAAAGCACAAGATAAGCAAGGTATTCAGGAAATTACCGTTACCGTGGATGGTGGGTATGAACCCAGCTATGTTGTGGTTAATGCAGGTCAAAGAGTAAGGCTCAATTTCCTGCGACGTGATAAGAGTAGTTGCCTTGAGGAAGTCCGGTTACCTGATTTCCATATTGCCAAAGATTTGCCATTGAACCAAGTCACACCCATTGAGTTTCAACCAGATGAACCGGGTAAGTATACGTTTACCTGTGGTATGAATATGTTTCGGGGAGTCATCGAAGTTCAACCTACTGACTCTGCTTTACAAGCAACCCCAACAACTGCTTCTCAATCCACTCAACAACTTCTAAGGACGTGCGACTAACTACTTTCTGATTGGGAAACAATACCTGAAAATTCTGAGCACACAATCTGCCCAATTCTTGAACAGAGTTGAACAATTGTAAGCCTCTGACGCTTCGCTTTGGGCGCAAGCAACATATGAAAGAAACACATTCAAATGGAAAACCTCAAATCCTTACTGGATAAGGATTATAAATGTGTATCTTGAAAGTAACCAAAAGACAAAGTTTTTTTGCAACTTTCTTAATTTAAGATAAGAAACGAAGGCAGTCTCTTTTAGTTCATTCTTTTCCTTGTTGTGCTTAATCCATGAACTTTTTTTTTGCTCAAGATGTGTCCGTATATCAGCAGCTGACTTCAGGGATGCAAACGCTTCCTCAACTATTGCCCCATAGTCCTGCGACTCTACTGTCACTTTTAAGGTCACAAATTGATTTACTCATTGAGCAACAGATTGCAGCGACTTTATGGGTAAAGTTACCACCTGGAAAAATTTGGGACTCAGAAATTCAGCGTTATCACCAACACCTGACAGTATCTGATGTCATTCGTACTTTGCACATTGAGGGAAGCAAAACGGAAGTAGAGAGACAGAGGAAAGATGCAAAGACAATGAGAGACAGTAACGGAGAAAATTGTACTGTCTCTGTGTCTAGGTATCCCAGCGTTAACGAACAGTCGCCACCCTACTCTTCGGGGTACGGGAAGTCACCCTCCGGGCGTCTACAAGTCGGGGAAGCCGCTCACGGGGTGTCCTCTTCTGCTCCCCCATCTTCTGCTAGATCTTCATCTTCCCAATCCCAATCTTTCCGGGTTCAGAGCCTACCAAATAGTCTGTTGCAACGAGAATACTTTGTGATGGTGTTGTCGTCGCAGTTTTGCGGTCTTATTCTGGCTCATAGACCATTTAGAAGACGCAAAAACAATTTGGCGAAAGCGAACAGAAAAAACAACCCACCGTTAGTTGCTGTCACAACTTTTGAGGGACAAATCATTCAGCAAGTGTTGGATGTTATCAAACAGGCGATAACACCAGAGTCATCCCTACTGATACCAGCTGATTTTATTTGTCCCCCAGCACCAAATCCAACACTCATGAGTCAACTGTTGGCAAAACAACTCCAGCGACAGGATGAAATTCATCGTCAAATAACGATGAGGCGTCTTGCTAAGATGCAGCAGAAAAATCAAAAACTGCACGATACCCTGCAACTCAAAGATGAATATCTGAGCAATGTGTGTCAGGAACTGCGGGCACCTCTGACACATATGAAGACAGCCCTGAGTCTTTTAAATTCCCCTCATCTGAAAACTACTCAGCGACAACGTTATTTTGAGATGCTCAAACAAGAGTGCGATCGCCAAAATGCTTTGATCACCAGTGTCATGGATCTGGTACAGTTAGAGCGCGATTTAGCGCAGATGCCTTTGGAGCTTGTACGTCTTTCAGAAGTTGTGCCTGGAGTGGTTAGTATTTACCAGCCCCTAGTCCGAGAAAAAGGTATCATGATAGCTTGCACCGTACCGACTGAACTTCCAAATGTTTGGTGTGTGAGCGGTGGACTGAAGCAAATTGTGATTAATTTGCTTTCCAATAGCATTAAGTTCACCCCCAAAGGTGGACAGGTTTGGGTACAAGCACGTGTTCAGGGTGATTATGTCCAATTGGAAGTTCGCGATACTGGTATTGGTATTGTCGATAGCGAGATTCCTAAAATCTTTGACCGTTTCTATCGCTTACGTTCAACTGCAATACAAGACCCTGGTGGTGTTGGCTTAGGCTTATCAATTGTGCAATTATTGCTATGTCGTTGTAGTGGCTCTATTTCTGTCAAAAGTAAGCTATGCGAAGGTTCCACTTTTACTGTGCGGCTAGCCATCGCTTCTGTATAGCTTAGGTATTCTTTGGGCGCTAAGGGAGTCAGAAATGACTGTGACATCTCCTACACTTCTGCTTCGCAGTAAGTGTAGGCTTCCAAGACAATCCGGCTATTGCTTAGGAGGCTCTTGGCTTTAAGAACGGAATGCCCTACCGCCCTATTTTTTATATTTATCGCTGCATTGTGGTCACGGTCAAGACTGCACTTACAATTAGGGCAATCGTGCCAACGTTCATGCAGTTTTTTAGGGACTTTGACACCACAATTAGAACAATCTTGACTTGTACCAGACGCTTTAACTGGGATGACCAACAAACCAGCATTTTCGGCTTTGTTTGTCAGTATCGACAGAAAGCTTGACCATCCAGCATCAAGTACAGACTTTGCCAATCGGGTACGTGCAAGTCCCTTAACATTCAAGTCTTCAACCGCGACAACATCATATTTTTTCAATAAGTTGTTAGCAGTTTTGAAATGAAAATCTTTGCGTTTATCAGCAACTTTTTTGTGTTGCTTGCCCAATTGTTTGACAGCTTTTTGTCGTCGTTTACTTCCTTTTTTTCTGCGAGAAACACGTTTTTGAATAACTTTTAAACGTTTTTGAGCTTTGCGGTAGTGTTGAGGGATTGCAACAGTTTTACCATCAGAAGTTGTTAAAAATTCCTTTAAACCAACATCAATACCAGTTATTGAATTAGGGTTGAAATCAGGTTTTATTGTTGGGACTGTTGCATCTTCCAGGCTGAGAGTTAAATAGTAACCATCAGATTTTTTCGTAATAGATGCTGTTTTGATTTTGAATCCATTCGGGATAGGGCGATGCAAAATAACTTTAACCTTGCCAAGCATCGGAAGGTTAATTAAATTACTCTGCAAGCATCCATCTTTCATTTGAGGATAAGTAAAAGTTCTGTAACGGTCACGCGGCTTAAATCTTGGTCTACCGCTACGTTTTCCGTTACTATCACCTTTCAAAAATCTGTCAAAAGTTACTTTGACTCGCTTAACTACATCCTGCAAAACTTGTGAATATATTTCGCCGTAATGTGGATGAGTTTTCTTAAGGTTAGGTAGTGTTTTCTTTTGACTGTAGTAATCAGGATTATCCCTTAACTCTGGGAGATGACAAACAAGAGGGCAAGCGTTGACTGGACAACGATTCTGCTCATACCAGTTAAATCTGTCAGCCAACAAAAAATTATATTGAGAGCAGAGCATAGATAGCCATCTATCTATTTCTTGTGCCTGTTGCTTTGTTGGGCGTAGTCTGTACTGGTAAGCTATCCTCACTTGTTTACCACCTCCTTAATTAATCAGTGTTAGTATTTTAGTATACACCAATTATTCAAGAGATTCCAGAAAAGCTATGAAAAATGATTTTGTTTCAAAAGGAAGGTCTGTCAGCGACCTTAAGGTGCATCTCGTATTGACAACAAAATACAGAAGAAAAGCGTTCACAAGCTCAATGCTGGAACGCCTACATATTATTTTTGAAGAACTACTTGTTAAATGGGATTGTAAATTGGTTGAGTTTAATGGCGAAGACAACCATGTGCATTTACTTTTTCAGTATCACCCTGACCTAGAGTTGAGTAAGCTTGTTAATAATTTAAAATCTGTATCTTCAAGAAAGCTACGTCAAGAATTTGCAGAACATCTTGAAAGTTTTTACAGCAAAGATGTTTTTTGGAATGGTTCTTACTTTGTTGCAAGCTGTGGAGGCGTTACGGTTTCAACTTTACGAAAATATATTGAAAATCAACAAACCCCAGAAGATTAATACTTTGTTCGTTTCCTCCATGTCCTCTTCCCTAATTTCGCTTGCGCTTAATATGGGTCAGAGGACTGTCGTCAACTCACGCGCAATTCATGAGCGAAAATGCGGTGTAGCTCTGCTTCCCGCATTATTCGCGTCTCACGCTCCCCTTTGGGTGAGACGTGAGGCTTCTTGCTGTTTAAGCTAAAAATAAAACCACAGATAAACATAGATCATTTATCTATGCCCATCTGTGGTTATCAATCAATACGGTTGCTGTTAAGGATTGTTGGTAACCATTCCACATGATGTAGAACTTTCGGATGCAACGTCTCTATCAACATTGCAATTTTGGTCTTATCACCAACTGTATTGGGTTATCAATACTAAACATAGACTTTTGGCAAAAGTCTATTCCAAAATTCCTAGAAAGTAGACCACTCTTTGGCAAATGTCGGCAAAGCAGATTCAGTGGCGGTAGAACCATTCATCTGCCAAACCTTGTTCTCACCTGTTTCGTAATTGCGTAAGAAGATATCGCTCTTACCATCACCATCAACATCGCTAATGCTTGGTTTCCACGCAGAGCTAAGCGTTCCGAGAGCAGTGTCACTAGTAACATTAGCGCCATCCATCAGCCAAACTTTGCTTTCACCTGTTTGCTCGTTGTACCACAGCAGGTCTGTCTTACCATTACCATCAAAATCGCCAACACTGGATGCCCAACCTGCACCGAGAGTAGGTAAGACAGTCTCAGAAGAAACGTTTGCGCCATCCATCAGCCAGACAGAGTTCTCACCTGTTGTCTTATTATTCCAGAGAATGTCGGTTTGATAATCGCCGTTGAAATCTGCAAAGCTAGCCTCCCAATCTGTACCAAGGGTTGCTAACGTAGTTGCAGAAATGTTGTTACCATCGACCATCCAAACAGCATTCTCACCCGTTGTTTCATTACGCCAGAAGATGTCAGTCTTACCATCACGGTTGAAATCAACAACATTGGCTGTCCAGTTTGGGTCAACCGTTTCCAAAGAAGACGAAGCGATAATCTGTGTACCATCCATCAGCCATACCGCATTCTCACCCGTTGTGGTATTGCGCCATCCAAGGTCAGTTTTGCTGTCACCATTGAAATCAGCAACACTGAAACTCCAATCTGAACCGAGATTCGTCACAGATGTCTCAGAGGTCACTGTGGTTCCATCCATTAGCCAAATAGTGTTATCACCCGTTTTCGTATTGTGCCAGATGATGTCAGTTTTATTATCAGCGTTGAAATCGGCAATTTTAAAGTCCCAATCTGAACTCATTGTCTTTAAATAAGCACCAGACTCAACATTTGTGCCATTCATTAACCAAACAGCAGTTTCACCAGTTTGAGAGTTAAACCAGAATTTGTCGTCCTTTCCATCACCATTGAAATCAGCAAAAATTGCCGCACTATTAAATATGGGATTGGGATTAGTCATATTAGGGTTGATTGCAGCCTCATAAGACTCTTGCCCTGCATCTAATGAAGATTGTGAGGAGCCACTCAAACTCAAAGTATTTAAAACATTATCATTCTTAAAACTATTCGTGGTTTGAATATTTAAGGCACTAGAATCTGTCGCTCCTAAAGTTGAAGAGCTTGAGGTTTTTGGAGATTCCAACATGGTGTTTCTCTATCACTAGTGTTCATCAATGGTTGTAACGTCTTTTTTCTTTTATTTTTGTCAAGAAATAACATATTCATTGTTTTAATTATTTTTCTTAAATACTTGGGTGACTTGGCGAAAATTATAAGCATAGATGCAAATAAAAATGTTATGAAATAACATTTGAAAGATTTGATTAAGTAGCAACACAGTTCAGTTAGAGGCTATTTAGAAACAAAATATTAAGTAGGGGAGGCAAAAAGCGGTGTGGATGTTCCTCCCGCTTTATTGCCGTTGTGTTACGGCACAAGGTGACTCTAGATAAGGTGGAGGTATGAAGATGAACTACCCACCACTAACTCGGAGTACCGAGTATAGTGGGGGCTTCCAACTTCACGGAAGATTGCCTCGCACTCTCGTACCTAAGGAGCAATACGGTTCGGATAAACACTTCTTATTCACAGACGCGAGTTGGGTAAAGCTTAAAGGGCAAGGAAGGGTTAAAGGAAGAGAGAAACACCTTTCCCCCTTACCCTTAACCGAACCGTATTGACCTAAGGAGTGTTTGAGATTTCCTGCTTAATAACGATTATCATTATTTTATGACTCAACCCAAAATTACTGTTGTCGCAGGTTCAGCAGGCGCTGGAAAAACCACTTGGATGACTCAACAAATAGCTTGTAGTGCTGCTACTGGTGGTGTCACTACGAGTCATGTAGTGTATTTCAGTCCTGGAACTGGAAATGTTCCGATCGACCAAACTCGCCTTGCTACAGAATTTCCTGCTGTTAAAGTCTTTCGTGACGGACAAGAAGTTGAGTTTCTCAACCAACTAGCAACAGCAGATGCTGTTTATATCGAACTGGGGTTTTATTTAGAACTGAATGCCGTAGCGCCAATGCTAGATAATTTATCGTATCGTGCGATCGCCATCCTGCCACCCCATCTCCAAGACTCTGAGTATCATTCTTGGGCAGAGGAGATTGTTCCAGGAGCAGCCATTGATACTAATATTACCCCCACCCAGCTATGGCGCGTCCCAACCACAAGTCAAGTGATTGACGAAGATAGTTTGCACGAGTTTTGGTACGAAATCACTCACGGCGCTTATGGTCAAGTCACCCGTGCTAAGGGGATTTTTGATGTTGCTGATGGGCGATCGCTTTACGCTGATTTCGCCGCAGGCGTTCCATCAACCGATTTTCTAGAATTAGACTTACCCCGTCATCTCGAAGGTAGACCCCAACACTTTAGTGGGATAGAAGTGTGCGGACAAAACTTGGACGAAGCCGCAATGCAGCAAACTTTGGAAGATTGTTGTTTGTCAGACGCTGCAATTTGGCAATATCAACAACAGGTAAAACAAATCTTACTTGAGGAGATAGAAGCGTGAAAATAGCGGTCATGTCATGTATTCATAGCAACTATGACGCCTTGAATGCTGTCTTGCTGGATATCGACAAGCACTCATGCGAAAAACTCTATTGTCTGGGTGATTTGGTAGGATATGGTCCTTATCCTAATGAGGTGGTGGCGCAAATTCGTTCCTTAAATATTACTACCGTCGCTGGTTGTTGGGATGAAGATGTTGTCGAGGGATTGAATTCTTGCGAGTGTAGCTTTCCTTCTCTTTTAGCCGAGAAGCGGGGAAAATTAGCTCACGAGTGGACTAACAAGGAAATTCATCCAGAAAATCGCGAATTTCTCGCCCAATTACCCCATACTTTCCGTGAAGGGAACATGGCGTTTGTTCATGGTAGTCCTCACAGCAACCACGAGTATTTGTTACCAGAACTTGATGCTTTTGTAGCACTAGAGCGCGTACTTTCCACAGAAAGCGATGTATTGTTTTGCGGTCATACTCATGTGCCTTATGTTCGTACCTTAGATGCAGCTCATTTACAAGTGCGTATCACAACTGACAACTGGAAAGAACAGGAAAGGTCTTTTACAGCACCCCTGAAAAAGATTGTCAATGTCGGTTCGGTAGGAGAACCTCGACATGGGCGACCTAATGCCACTTATGTGATTTACGACACTAACACTCAAGAAGTCATATTACGGGAAGTACCTTACGATTATCACAAAACCGTAAAAGCGATTATCGAAAAGGGCTTACCTGCTATTTTTGCTTGGCGTTTAGCACAGGGAATGGAGTTTGCAGAACGTGCAGATGACCCGACCCATGTATGTACGAGATAACACGTAAAGTAAAAAGTCAAAAAAAAATCTTGACAAATGACCAACAACTAATAACAAATAACCAATGACTAAATGGGCAATTTTAAGTGGAATTGAAGGTAATCTTAAGGCTTATGAAGCGGTGATGGCAGATATTAAACGTCAGAGTCGTTTTGTGGAGGCATTATATATTCTCGGCGATGTCGTCGGACCAACGAAAGAATCTGAACAACTGGTGGAAAGAGTCCGTAACCCCCGACTTGGTGAATTAGAACCGCTTGTATGTAAGGGATGGTGGGAAGAACAGTGTTTGATTTTGCATGGTCTTGGTGCTACTGGGGAACCAACGGAGTTGATAGCGAAATATGGAGGAGAAACTGTGAAGTTACTGTGGGATAGTGTTTCCCGTCAGACAGTACAGTGGTTGCGAAACCTTGATTTTGGGTTTTTCGAGTTGGATTGTCTATTAATTCATGGTTCAACTGTATCTGTTAGCGAAGAACTTACACTTCTAACTCCTCCCATCCAAATGTTGGATAGGTTATCGCGGATGCAAGCGAATAACCTATTTTGTGGTCGTTCTGGCTTGACTTTTCAATATCAATTACAAGCAGGTTCTATCACTACACAAGTTACAACCCTCGATAATCAAGCATCTCCCCAAATTATTAACGTTTCGCCGTGTCAAGTCATCGGGGTGGGGAATGTGGGACGCACTCTTGGGGAAGCAACCTATACTCTCTACAACCCAAACACAAACCAAGTGGAATTCCGGACTGTCCGCTACGGAGAAAAAAAGGGTTTTGGAGTCAGCAAAACCAAGACGGTTTCAAATGAGAGCTAGGAACTGTTAATTTTCTTTGGTTTTACCTGGAAACAAAAAATGTTTCTTGAAAACGATTATCATTATTTATAGATCACAATCAAATCCCATGTCATCAGAAAATCCTTCTTCTAATAACACTGCACCTACTACTACCCTCATTCATCGCCCCCGTCGCCTGCGTCGCACTGCGACCCTACGTCGCATGGTCCAGGAAACAACGCTGAGTGTCGATGACCTGATTTATCCCATGTTTGTCATGGAGGGTGAAGGACAGAAAATGGAAATTACCTCTATGCCTGGGTGTTATCGATATACTTTAGATTTACTGCTTCAAGAAATAGCAGAAGTGTCGCGACTGGGGGTAGGAGCGGTTGCACTCTTCCCAGTAATATCAGAAATAAAGAAAGACGACATGGGTAGTGAAAGCTACAACTCAGAAGGATTGGTACAGCAAACTGTCAAGGCAATTAAACAAGCAATACCAAATATCCTAGTCATTACCGATGTTGCTCTTGACCCTTTTACGACTCACGGTCACGACGGTATTGTTGATGAAAATGGCGTCATTCTCAATGATCCCACAGTTGAAGTCCTGGTGAAAATGGCAGTCAGCCAAGCCGCAGCAGGGGTAGATATGGTCGCACCTTCTGACATGATGGATGGCAGAGTGGGGGCTATTCGTAAAGCACTAGATGCAGAAGGATACATAGATGTGCGTATTTTGGCATACTCTGCAAAATACGCTTCTGCATACTATGGTCCATTTCGAGATGCGTTGGATTCTGCGCCGAAGTTTGGGGATAAGAAGACTTACCAAATGGATCCGGCTAATACAAGAGAAGCTATTAAGGAAGTGGCGCTGGATATTGCAGAAGGCGCAGACATTGTGATGGTAAAGCCTGCAGTAGCATATTTGGATATTATATGTCAAGTCAAAAATAACACGCAATTGCCTGTAGCAGCTTATAACGTCAGTGGAGAGTATGCCATGATTAAAGCTGCTGCTCAAATGGGCTGGATTGATGAGAAAAAGGTGATTTTAGAGACTTTGACCAGTATGAAACGGGCGGGTGCTGATTTAATTTTGACTTACTTTGCTAAAGAAGTTGCGTTGATTTTGGCTAACAGCTAAAGCGGTAATACGATTGCTAAGAAATTGATTTTTTAGATGAAAAAACTTCTTAACTCAGCGTCGCTGGGTCATTTTTCATTTGTTAGCTTAAACACCAGACCATTCGTGACTTATCTTAATGCCTCGGCTTTGCATTGTTTGCTCAAATAAGTCTGTTGACAGCGCTTCTTCAACAGGTGAGACACCAGGTTTTTTCAACTTACCATTGAGTAACAATTGAGCAATGCTACCCGTACCACAACCAGAAGCCAATGCGGTATTTTCATGCACTAAAGTAGAGCAAAAAGTTGCTGTCTTATCACCTTTGTAACCTGTAATTTCTGAGCGAACTGCGACTCCAATACCACTGAAACGATTGGTAATATCGGTCATAAAATGACTGACATGAGCCAAAAATTCAATAGCGCTTTTCTGTTGCATAAGTTGCTTTGGAAAAATGTGGGCTGCTATCCAAGTCAAGTGATTGTAAAAATTGGGAACTGAACCAAATTTGGTAATGACTGTTTTTACTGAGGGAAAAGCATGAGGTAGGGTGAAAGTTTCTGGCATATCAAACCAGTAAACTCCACTGCGACCATATGGAGATGGAAAGTCAATATTTTCGCGATCGCTGTAAGGTTTAACTGTCTGCCATTGACTATCTATCCAAGCATCAAAAGGCTGTTGCAAGCCTAAAAAAGTTGTTCGCATGACAGTGACACCAGCCCCACCAGAACCAGATACTAAATAACTCAAATGAATCTTTTCTGGCGCATCGAATTGCTCAACACCCTGACGTACCATGCTGTTAGAAATACCGGGAAAGATGCCAGTGTTAATTATCGCTGTGACATCCGCAGATACAGCTGCATCGTTATAGCCCAGAGCCTTACTGGTATAAGAACGGTGGTCACTGACATCTACGTAGTTGACGCCATGTTCAATACAGATTTCGAGAACATTGGTGTCTCGGTAGTGAAAAGGACCAGCACAGTGAACCACCAGGTCGGTAGAGGCGATCGCCCTCCTCAATTTTTCCACATCAGCCAAGTCTAACACCAAAAATTGCACTCTCGGGTCGAGAGTTTCACTATCTGGCGTGCGTCCCGTGATCATAATTTCTGCTTGTGTATGGATGAGAAGGTCTTGAGCAACACTACGACCTATCCGCCCTCGCCCTCCAAGAATGAAAACTCGCTTAGTCATCGCTCTAGCATTGACAACAGCAATCCTATTACATCATTACATCAATTTTCAGTTATGTTTGTCATCGGCAACGAGTATGACGTTTGCTTGCTCACAAAGGAAGATGTTTTTTGTAAATAAAGGTTATAGTCACAGCTCAAGCACAGTATCAACAGAAGAAAACTAGTGTAATATAACCCTGGATATACAAAATTCTCTTTTGGTTATAAAACGTAAAAATTGTAACCTTCTTGAGAGTGTAAAACAAAATCCAATCCCCAAAAACAGGGGATTTTTGTTTAAGAGGTCATTATTTTAATGAATAAAATTGATTTAGCTTTTACCCCAGCACTAGAACAAGCACAGTTAATCCGACGCCGAGAGGTATCGCCGTTGGAGTTGGTGGAAGTTTATTTAGAACGCATCTCTAGGTTAAATCCCCTATTGGGAAGTTATTTTACAGTCATGGCAGAACAAGCGATCGCAGATGCTAAAGCCAAAACCCAAATGCTTTCCAATACCTCGGAACTACCACCGTTTTTCGGAGTACCGATTTCTATTAAAGACCTCAATCCTGTTGCAGGTGTCCCTTGTACCTATGGAAATCCCGCATTACTGAATAATATTGCTGACTATGATGATGGTGTCGTAGTCAGGATTAAGCAAGCTGGATTTATTCTTTTAGGCAAAACAGCAACTTCAGAAATAGGTTCGTTTCCTTACACAGAGCCTATGGGATTTCCCCCAGCAAGAAATCCGTGGAATTTGGACTACACCCCAGGCGGTTCCAGTGGTGGTGCAGCCGCAGCCCTAGCAGCAGGATTATGCGCCATTGCTCAAGGTTCTGATGGTGGTGGTTCAATTCGTGGACCTGTGGCTTGTTGTGGTTTAGTAGGAATCAAGCCATCAAGAGGACGGGTGACTCATGCACCAGTGGGCGATCGCCTGAGTGGTATTGCAACAAATGGTCCAATAGCACGTACTGTTGCTGATGCGGCTGCTCTTTTAGATGTGATGTCTGGATACGTCACGGGTGATCCATATTGGTTACCCAATCCAGAACCATCATTTCTTGCTTCTACGAAAGAAAAACCCAGCAGTTTACGAATTGCCTATGCGACAAGTATCCCTCCTTTGGGGGTCGCTGATGCTAACTGTGAACAAGCTGTTCTACAAACAGTTCAATTATTACAAGAACTTGGTCATACAGTTGAACAGAAAAGCCCAGACTTTAGTGGATTAGTTGAACCATTTCAATTTGTTTGGCAAACAAGCGTCGCTGCGTCGGGAATACCTGCTGAGGCTTTGCAGCCAATGAATCGTTGGTTGTTAGCTAGAACGGGTTCTGCGGGAGAGTACCTGCAAGCAGTTTACCAAATGCAAGCGGTAGCACGACAAATTATCGCATTTTTCGACACAATAGATGTGCTTGTATTGCCAGTTTACCTACATTCACCTATCCGCGTGGGAGAGTGGGCAAACTTGAGTCCAGAAGAGACATTCCAAAAAATTATTGGCTGGGTTGCGCCTTGTCCCCCAGCAAACGCAACTGGACAACCGGCGATCGCTCTTCCTGTAGGTTTTGATGAGCTAGGTTTACCAATGAGTGTCCAGTTGGTGGGACGCCCCGCAGCGGAAGCCACCCTCATTCGTTTAGCAGCGCAACTGGAAGCCGCAAAACCTTGGATTCAACATCGTCCAGCTTTAGAATGAACGGTTCTCTCAAATCATTATGCACGCAAGCATTGAACAAATTTCACATTCTTAACTCAAGTGTGATTGGTTCTGTTCAATACGTGTTTTTTCTGCAATGTTGTCAGCTTGGCGACATTGCCGTATGACAGATGATAACTCAAGGAGTGCCCCAGAGCGATTGTCATTTCCCATATCCGACAACGCCAGTCCAACACCTTCTAGAACAAATACTCATGATGACGAGGTCTTACACGTAAAAAATTGGGCAGGCTTCCAAGCCCCACGATTCATCGTTGGGGTAGACAGATCAATCAATAAAGCCTGCCCAATTTTTAGGGGACAAATGCGTGACAATCTCTGAATTTTTTGTGTTAAGCCGTTGGTGGAGGTTTTGGATCTCTTGCTTACTATCGTTTAGCTGGCTTTGTAGCTCTTGAAGATATTGTTGGGTTTTCCTAAACTCAAGATTGGCATTCTCTAAATTTCGTTGTAAAGTACATCCGTATACTGTCCAAAAAGTCAAGATACTGTACAAAAATTTAGCCGAAAAGAGTTATGCATCAGAGAAATACTCTCATTCAGACATCAATCATTTTCTGACAGCTAATTTTTTACAAATTTGTAAAAGTCAATATTGTACTAGGCGATATGATCTGAGTTAACTAGAATAGTTATAAAACGCATCTTTTCTACTCGTTAGTAGTGTGTTAAGAAAAAAGACACCGATATTATACTTAAAAATTAATAGATTTACATTTCATCTAATGGAGACTTTTTTATGAAACTAAGCATCACCTATATATTTCATAATTTCAATTGCTATCAATTTTACAAAATCAGTCAATAACTAGAGTTCCAGTAATTTTATAGTTTTTGTAAAGTGTGCCAATCTGGCAACATTAGACTATTATATTTGTTATTCATTGATGTACTAGGCTTATTTGATTTATCTTTACCTAATGAACATTACAAAGCTTTTCGTTCAAGGTCCTTACCAGAAAGATAATAGGATTAATAACCCTTGTTCTCCTTCATTTATTAGCCTAAAATGTTAGGAAAATCGGAAAGTCTGAAAAGACAAATAAAATGTCTAGACACCCTTTAGGAAGCTTTTTGTTCGCGGAAAGTGTTCCCAAAGGAATAGAAGAGTATGAAGTATGAGTTGGGAAAAAAAGAGGTAAGGATAAAGTAGAAAATTTTATTCTATATCTTTTTGACTTCATCTTTTCTTTGGATAGATAAATGGGAAACGTTGTAGTCATTTTTTAAAATCACCGTTATAACATGATTGGTCAGTTACTAGCAGGACATTACAAAGTCCTTAAAGTATTGGGTGAAGGGGGGTTTGGGCAAACTTACATTGTTGAGGACGTTCACCTCCCTGGAAACCCTAAATGCGTCCTCAAACATCTCAAAACTTCTAGTACCGACCCTGAGATTTTAGAAACTACCAGAAGGCTTTTTCAAAAAGAAGCTGAAACTTTGCAAAAGTTGGGTAATCACGACCAAATACCTAGGCTTTTAGCTTATTTTGAAGAGAATCAGGAATTTTACTTGGTACAAGAATTTATCAGTGGACATCCCCTGAGTATGGAACTTCTTCCAGGAAAAAGATGGACAGAACGCCATATTCTTGAAATGCTGATTGAGTTACTGAGTATTTTAGAATTTGTCCATAGCCACGGGGTCATTCATCGTGATATCAAACCAGACAATATTATCAGACGTGCTTCAGACAACAAATTAGTTCTGATAGACTTTGGAGCTATTAAGCAACTGCAAAGCCAAACAGCGGTTGGGATAGGACGAAACAACATCACTCTCATCACCGGAACTCGGGGATATATGCCCTCCGAGCAAATCAGACGTTTACCACGTCCTAGTAGTGATATTTATGCACTGGGGATGATGGGTATTCAGGGATTGACGGAAGTGTATCCACATGAACTTCAAGATGATCCCAATACAGGAGAGACACTTTGGCAACATCTAGCAACTGTCAGTTCGGGGTTAGCTGCTATCCTCACTAAGATGACGCGCTATCACTTTAAAGATCGTTACCAGACTGTGACTGAGGTATTGCTAGCGCTCCAGGAATTAACGACAAACCCAGATAAATCAGTTATGGAGGAAGCTTCTCCTATCCCAAATATCCTTCATGAACTCTGTTTAGAATGGGAAGAAAACGGACAGGTCAAAAATCGCAAAATTCTTGAAAAGCAACAAAGTAAAAACCCCAGTCGAGGAGTCCGCATCGGTCGTGATCCCCAAGTGTGCGACATTGTTTTATCAGATCCAACAGTGTCCGCTTTACATATTGAAATCTTCTTTCATCAGCAAAAGCAGAGATTTTACTTGCGGAATCTACGCCAGATGAATCCCCCTATTGTTGATGCACAGTTACTTTTAGCAGGTGAAATGCCTCTTGCTGTTGGTAGTACTATACGTTTAGGACAACAAAATTTTAAGGTAAGAGCCATTGTTTGCAAGGAGTATCCCGGTGGATACGTACCCATAGAATACTCAATTGTTCCGATCGCACTGCAGCAACCTGTTGCCAAAACGATGCGGATACCAAAAGTCAAGAAGACTGAAGAAAATTCACTAGAAGTTTTATTGACTGCTCCATCAGTATTATCACCTTCACCAATCAAAGTACCAAAGTTACTTGGAATGAGTGTAGCAGCGTGTGTTAGTGCTGTTGGTGGCTTTACCTTTTTGAATCCTAACAATATCGGTGGAAGTCATGCACAACAGAATTTCATCTCACAGCAACCACAACTGTGTCGTGTTGTTTCCCCACCTGGTGGCAGATTTGTGGCTAAATTACGTCCTGAACCTCAAACAGAGATTGGCGCTGTGAAACAACTGAATTTGGGCGTAATGGTCTTATTTGTTCAGGTGCGCGGTGACTTTGTAGAAGTTAAACTGCCTGATGGAACTCAAGGCTGGCTATTTAGGGATGAAGTACAGCCTTGTACTGCATCAAAAGTGACAAATCAAAGATAAAGGATCAAACACAGAAATGTCCAAATTTATGAAAAATTTTATACTTCACCCTTCATCTTTACTGCCTTCAGTTCATACTTTAAATAACCATTTGATAGATGTCAGTACTGAGATGTGAAGAAACAATAGATTATCATGAACGTCTTCAATATTTATCCGTATGACGACCCACAACTATTGAAAAGAGTTGTAAAACTGGAATTATTTTGTTAGTCAATGTAACTTTATATGATTGGCAAGGGGAATCTATGTCGCTGGATCAGGTAAATGCTTTTTATGAGGTTTTGATGTCGGATCAACTCATTTATGAGCAGTACTACAATCAGTGCTGCGTTAGAGGCTTATTTGGTATTTGGGATTGGGACAAAGCTAAGATTGTTAATTTTGCTGCTACTCTTGGCTATATATTTACTGAAGACGAACTCGATGAAGTCTGGTATGGTGACGAGTCTGGCATTTCTGAGAGTTCCTCAAATTTATCTCAAATTTATCAGGATACCAGTGTTTTTCTGGTATGAATTAATGAACTGCCAAGGTCAGCCCTAAGCTCGACTTTATCCAAATCAGTTTTGCCTACTACGAATTCTCGACGGTGTTGAGCCATTATAAGCAGTACTTTTAAGCAGGGGAGGAAAAAGAATTAATAATGTCCATGAACTCTTCTTCCCCTGCCCCTCTTCTCCCCCTTAAGCGGTGCTTGCCTCAATAGATAACCTCCCTAACCGAACTGTATTGGGATTTTGAGTCCTGCCGTCCTTTTTCTGTATACTTAACCTAACATCATAAAATCATTATCATGAATATTTCCTAGTCGCGCGATCGCCGAACGCTCATGCTGAGCGCTTTGCACTCAGGAGGGTGCGCTGCACCATCGCGTGGTGCAAACCCCAGAATTTTTGCAGGACTCAAGTTTAGAGACACATCTTAGGCGGGAGAAAATAATGAGGCGACGGTTGCGAGCAGTCATCGTAGTGTTGGCTACCTTAGGAAATGTGGTGTTATTACCTCAGCGATCGCCAGTTTTAATGGTAACTTGACCGTTGAAGTTGACGGATTGAAAAACCAAAAAGGACAAGTTTGTTTTGCTGTTTTTTCCGGTAGTAAAGGGTTTCCTGACAACGGCAAGCAAGCCTTACAATCACAGTGCATCAAGATAACACAAACACCTCAGTTTGTGACTTTTTCTAATTTCAAAGCAGGTAACTATGCCGTTGCGGTTATTCATGATGCTAATGGAGATGGTATCCTCAATCGCAATGCTTTTGGCATTCCTACAGAAGGGTTTGGGTTTTCTAATAACCCAAGAATTCGTACAGGTCCGCCCAGTTTTGGTGACTCGGCTGTTTTAGTGGCGGGTTCTAGTACGAATATTCAGATTCAGTTGCAGTATTTTTTGGGTGGCTGATTCAACGAAAGCATTTTGGACATTTTGGCAGGAATTCAGGTGGTAGGGTATTGATAAAGGGCACACTTGAGGTATTTATCGCTGCCCATGAACCAAAACCTGCCTCAAAAACTAGATCGGCAAACTCTGCGCCAACTGTCCAAGAAACATTGGAAGCGTCGTAAAAGGGAACTATGCCACAAGTTATTTATCAGAACTCATAACCGAGAACTCAGCACTGATAAACTTAAAAGGATGAGCCTTTGTGCTTCAAAAACTCCATTTCTTCCGGAGTTGAGACTCTTCCCAAAATCTCATTGCGATGAGGAAAGCGCCCAAAACGCTGTATCACTTGCATGTGGCGCATTGCATAATCAATAGTACTCGCACTCTCAGGATCGTCCTCCAGGTGCTGAAATAGTCCTACCGCTTGCTCCTGATGCTCCAGGTTTTCGCTATGTTCAAAAGGCAAGTAAACAAACCAGCGTTGTACGGGTAGCAACTTCTGGTCATATCCTTGTGCAACAGCGTGCTGAGCTGCTGAGAGTGCTTCCCAGTCAGTCGCAAAGGCTTCGGGAGTATCACGAAACATATTTCGGGGAAACTGGTCCAACAGTAAAATCAATGCTAGACAACTGTCAGGTGAATCCATCCAGTCGTCTAAATATCCTGCAGCCGCTTTTTGGTAATCTCTCAGAAACCGAATTCGCAGTTCTTCGTCAAATTCTGGTTTTTTACTGAACCAGAAAGACTTTGGTTTACCGTAGTCTGGTTCATTAGAACTACCAAACCAAAAGTCCAAAATTTCTTTTGCCTGTGACATGAATTTTACTGACCCTTACAAAGAACTTGTCGCATTTTACGCATATTCGCAGGCAATTCAAAGTTCATTGCTTGTTGAATGAAAATTGATGGTATGGGAATAGTAGGGGTTGCTTGCACAGCATAGCTCAGTAAAGTTCCGTTACCACAGTCTTTTAGCTCTAAATTGGCTGTAAAATCATGAAAACTTCCTTTTTGCAGCCTAAATTGTATCTGCAGCCCAAGCTCTTCAACGACATCAAGGTAAATTTCTACTTGGGCAGTGAGAAAGAAAAAAGATTTTTGTGCCGCTTGATACAGACGTTTGACCTCACCACGTTGTGCAACTTCGCTTTTGGTGACATCAGGAAAATATTGTACCCAACGTGAGTAATCTGTTATCTGTTGCCAGACATATGATCGCACTAGGGGCAAATACATCCAGGCGGTGACAGCACCACCCCAAGCTGTGTGCGATCGCGTTTGCACCAGAATTTCACCCTGCATCAGTAATTTTTGTTTATCTTGAGTCCAAGGCATATTTGAATCTGTGGGAACCGAGTCTGAGAGAAAAGACGCAGACATAATTTTTTCAGTCACTCCTCAACACATCAACGTCATAAGTTGAAACTGGTGAATACTAGTTTGACATTGAGTTCAACTCATTAATTCTAGTTCCAGTATGATATGGGAGTTTTCCGGAAAGCATAATGCTCTAGTCATTATTACCAAAACTTTACTCAACTATATGTTATGTTTATCACTAAAATAAAAATATTATGTTCTCTAATAGCTTATAATGATAACCTTTTGGCATAATGTTTCTTTACAGTGTTGAGAGTAGAAAACCCATCGGCTTTAGCCGTGGGAGTGTCAATGCTACCACATATAGTGAATACGATTGTGACTACATATAAAATGCAGTAACTGTTGAGTTTGAGGGAAATAAGATGAGTTCCTCTAAATTAAATCGCACATTAAACCAAGCTTTTGGGGTTTTTCTCGGTATCGCGATCGCTGTTTGGGTTCTGCGAGGTTTTGGTATTCTCGCTTTTGTTCCAGGAGGAGTGATTTGGCTGTTGCTCCTTGGGGCGATCGCTATGGCTGTTCTCAGTTATATGCAAAAGACTTGGTGGCGTTTCTAAAAGAAGAATCCATTTATTGCTGATCGAAAATTAAGCTTGATGGAGTGGAAAAAGGGGAGGGAGCAAAGGAAATTGTCTCTCGCTCCTTCACTCCCCTACCCTTCTTCTTGCTCGTGTCTTAGAACTTAGTTACTGTCACGTTAATACCAGAATCGAGTTCTGGTACCTTGAAAAAGTCAAATGTCTCAGTCGGTTGAGAAGTCTGGTTGATTTGAGAAGCTTGGTTATTTGTTTCCTCTAAACATTGTTTGAGGGTATTGGCAGGAGATTTGATCAGCTCAACTGGGTTAATTTTTTTGCATTTTGGCTCACGTACCACCCCTATTGAGTCAGAAACTTTTCTGAGATTATTGGTTCGCTCAGTAATACTAACTGTTCCGTTAGTAATTGTAGCTGGTTGAGTCATAAGAGCAGCAGCTCGACCGTGGTTAGTTATGGGAGGAGAAACATTTTCTTCGTTGGCGAAGGCAGGATAAGCCATAGTGCTGGCGCTAATCATTACGAATAAGGCTGTCAGTAAGCGTTTCATGATATTAAATTTTACTTTGCCGTACTTATGCCCAAAATATTCTAACCATGATCTGAAGGTGAATCAACCAGCATTACTGATGGATTTAGAATTCCGGCTATTTTTCGCCAGCTTCTTCACATCACAAATATCATGATACAACAGAAAAAGAAAAGTTCCAGGCAGGTTAAAACCTACGTCGGTAGCTTTTATTTACCATTTCCCCATAGTTCTAGTTGCCCATAGACGTTGATATTAAATGTAAATTGAATACTAATATAGTTTTCTGTATATGCTGTAGGAAAAGAAGCAAACGGTGCTGCTCGCTTCACCGCACTGAGTGCTGCTTCATCTGTCGCGCTAAATCCAGAAGTTTGTGCAACCCGGAGATGACTCACCAAACCTGCTCGGCTCACGATGAAGTGAAGGACTGTCCGCTGGGAAGATTGGGTGAGTCCGGGTATCCACTGCTGCTTCACTTGCTCCTGTAGTTGCTGCAGGTAAGCGCCCATGTCTGCATCTTGACGCGCATCAATACCTTCTGTCGCTCGATTAAGGCGGTTGGAATTAGGCAGGGCTGCTAGATTATTGCTTCCAAAATCACGATTAGATAAACGAACCGGACCGCCCAAACTGCTTGCTCCACCAACTTTTGAAGATGGCTGAACTCGATACAGCTTTCGCGATGTCGTTGGCTGTCCTTGAGCAGGCGATGGTACCATACGCCGCGTCTGTTGGGGGACTGACGAATTCGTCCTATTCTCCAGCTGTTCCGGAGAGGATTTTGCAGCAAGCCGACTCCTATTTTCCCGACGAGTTAAAGGTACAGGCGTTTTGGTAGCAGGGGTTGTAACCCTTTGCCGAGGTTTCAGTGCTAGTGGTTTGGTGGTGGGTGCAACTGCAGTTGGCAAAGGTTCTGGTTCTGCTGGTTTGGGTGTTGGTGTCACCGTCCTTTGTCGCAATTTCAGTGCTAGTGGGTTGGGTGTTGGTGCAACTGCAGTTGGTTCTGGTTCGGGTTCTGGTGGTGTTGGTGTTGGAGCAACCGTAATTTTCTGGGGTTTGGGTTGCAGTTTTTGAGGAGGTGGATTTGATGATACTGTTTGTTGCTGAGTCTGTTTTGGCTGGGATACCTCAGAAGGTTCAGAAGCATCAGTGGCTTTAGATGCAGTGGATAATGCCGACTTAGCAGCAGAAATAGGTTTTTCAGGTTTTGCTTTTCCACCTGCGACAGAATCAATAGCCGCCCGTCGTGAAGTTTCCGGGGGCGTCTTTGTTTCATGAGGAGGAACTTCAACGTACTCAATTGGTATTGGTTCGGAGAGCTTCTGCGCCTAAGCAGAAGCCCGAAGCCAATCACTTCCAAGAAATAGAACAGAGTGCAGCAGGATGGAAGTAACTAGATAAAAGACCAGATTTTCTGAGCGATCGCGTAAGCGGACCCCTGCTGGGTCATCGCCTCTTGCGCGGCTCCCTTTGAGAGCATCGCCGTTTGTAGCGTGACGCTTTGCGCCATCACTTCTGTTGCGCTGTGATGTATGAGACTTAGCCATGTTATCGTGCTTGTTTAACAGCAGCCTCAAGAAGTTTGTTTAACCATTTAGGTATCGTGATTGGCAAACATCGGCACTTTGGCTTATTTTGTGGCAATCTTTAACTTGAAAGATTTACCATCTACATCAATCGGCAGGATAGCGCGAACCAGCGCCTATTCCTTGTGGAATCATACCATCAATTTCAGATCATGCCACCCCATTATGCCAATTTAAGACAGTGGCATGTTTATGAGAAGGAGCCTTCCCCCTGCCTACGCTCCGCCAAGGAGTCAGAATTCAGAATATGTCCTGCGGACACGCTACGCGAACAGAATTCAGCTTGGAACCACGGATAAATCCGGGGGGTTGCTAAGCGCCTTGCATTTATGCCGGGGAATGGTTACTGAGAAACCGGATGGAATACAATAAATTCTTCTGCAACTGGTTGCTGTGCTGTAAATTTTTTTTTGGATTTAGCAATCGCTTTATGATTGGATTTAGATGCAGTCGCTTTTTGTGGGCGACATTCCAGGCAATATAACGGTTGTGACGGGTAACAGGTGCGCTCTACCACCTGATTGCAATTTTTGCAGACAAATCGGTAAACTTTTTGCTTGATGATGCGAGTGTGAGCTTTAACAAAAACTTCCTTGCTTTCCACCTGTCTTGTTCCTTGCTGAAAACGTGAATGGTATGGCTGATTTCTCTAAAATTCTAAGTTTACTCGAACAGGAGCGCGAGCGCTACGTATCAGAAGCAGCTCAGTTGGAGCGCCGCCTGTCGTTAATCCGCAACCAGATTACTACTTTAGAATCTCTGATATCAGGCTACACCCTTGAAGAGCAGATGTATTCTCCCCAAAGGCATTTTTCATTTCCAACGAACAGTACTGCTGTACTTGAGGAGAGTCCTGTGTCTTTGGATGAGGAAGAATTTGAGTCCACAGACTACGATGTGGGTGAAGAAGAGGATTATGAGCATGAAAATCCTGAGTCTGTATTGTTGAGTGAGGAACCATCACATCCGTCTGATGAACAAACAGCAGAAGCTGTGGAAGTTGATATTTCTGATATTCCTAAGCTAAACATCAAAAGAAGACCAGGAAGCATACCAGTGTTAACAGAGTTTCAAGAATATTCGATACAGAATGCTATCCTGATTCTGATGCGCCGCCGACCGGATTTACATTTTCATATCGATGCGATCGTTCGCGACCTCTACGGTGATAAATTAACAGTCTCACAGTTGAAGACGGTGAAATCCAATATAGGGAAAGTGCTTAATACAGGATTGCAATTCGGTCTATGGTATCAGGTATTGTACGCAAAAAATGTGTATAGTTTGCATTATGAGAAAGGAGTGACGAGTAAACAGCTAAAGCATAGTTAACACTCCTACGAGTATGAACACATTCACTCTTATCTTTTTGTAGGGGGTTTAACAAATTTTTCGGTTAATTTATCATCTGTTGTTATCCGTAAAGATGTTCTCAACCATTGATAATTTGCTCTACCGACACAGAAACATCTGGGAATGCAAGCGGTTGAATTGTTCCCGCAGTCAGTGTGAGTTTTGCTGCATACTCTCCGTCTAAAGGCTCTCGAAACACCACTAAGTGCAGCTTTTTGAGGTTGACAACCCAATATTCTGGGATACCGACTTCTGCATAGATTTTGCTTTTTGTCTCTAAATCTTTCTCTAAACTAGAGTTAGCATACTCAATTAGCCAGAAGATATTTTCTGGATAGGGGTGATGCTCTCGATACTCACGCCCTAAGCGTTGGACAATGGCAATATCTGGTTCGGGTTCCGAGTCGTTGGGTAGCGTAATTGGTTTGGCTTGACGAACTTTGGCGCGTTCAGCCAATAATCTTGCTAGATACTCTCCAGCTTCATCACTAGAATAAGCATGGGGTTTCCCTTCCGGCGACATTTCTACAATTTTTCCTTTGAGTAGCTCAACTTTGCGATCGCTCAAAATCCCAGCAGCAATCATGCGGTGATACTCGTCAATCGTCCACTTGGCAGTCATAACGCTCATGGCGACTGATTCCTCCCAATGATATGTTCTATATTCTTATCCTAAAAGTGCTATCAAAGGCGATCGCCACCCCATGAGAAATGAGTCGTATGTCACGCCCAAAGGAGGAAAGGAAAGAAGGTAGGAAATTGTCTGTTCTTCTATCTGTCCCTCACTCGTCTTTAACGCGCAAAAGCTAAGTCGCGAATGAGTGAGACTCTCGAACCAATATAAGCACTCACGATACTGATTTCTTCATCGTTAAGTAGTCTTCTATTTTCAAGCAGTCTGATTAACTGCTGGACGAGTTCTGCATCACTGAAGTTTAGAAGAGTACTGGTCTGAGTTTCTTCAATCACAGACCAGATATAACGTAACATTGAAGAGTTCATGAGATATACCTCCTTTACAAATACTCTCTCTTGGTCTGAGCACACACGTAGTGTTATCAAGAATCTAAAGAAAATCTTAAAACTAAAATCTAAAGAAAATCTTAAAATTTACATAAATTAATTAGATGAAAATCTAATTACAGATCTCCTACTTCCATCTCTTGCTTCGCCTTACCGCGCTCCGCGCAGGGTGTAGGGGAATAGGGGTGTAGGGGTAGGGTATCCCACTGATAAATCTGTGTACCTGGAATAAAGACGCTCTGTTTTTTCGGAGCTTTAATTCCCTTGCAACGCCACTTGCTTTATGCCGGGAAACCCGTCCACCGCAGTGGCTCCCCCACACCCTTACACCTGCTCCCGTTGCGGACTTGGTCAGAGTAGCTCTATAAGAAAGCTAGCACTGTACAAAATCCATTAAGCGTCCTATCTTCGCAAGTTTAATAGTTCTTCATTGGTTCCAATGCTACTTGCACGCGGTGTCTGCTTCGTCGTCACAACCCTTTAGAAGAGTGACTATACTAGGCTATATCCGTGCCAAAGCAGTGACCTTGGATAGCTTATCTTTATCCAGCCCTTCCAGTTCATTCAGATGGAGCCAGCCTTCCTTAACCAATCCAGCAAAGACAAAGAGCAGAACAGAATATTGGTAGTCGTACTTACCCTCGACTTCATGTCTTCTAGCACTCAAGAAATCATGTAATCGCCAGAGATCACTCAATTCCACGAGTGTGCTTGCTTCTGAGCGAACTTGTTTAAGCAAAGCCTCAACTTCTCGCTCGTAGGCTTGATCAAAGGCAATTCGAGCTATCTTCTTCTCAGTGTCAGTCCATTCAGCTTCACTCACTTGCATGACTCAATTTGAAATTTGTGCGGTAGTTAGTTGGTTAGAATTGTTCCGTTTGCTGAGAGTAAGTAATTGAGCGCTCTCTTAACCAAGAGCGCTCTCCACAATAGTTAGTGATTTACTCAGAGCGCGCGAGTTTTCCTATCTCACCAGGTTCATAAGCTCTTTAGGAGAGGCTAACAAGTCAATGGCTACGAAAAATATCTTGCCTTCAGAGTTGATCAAGAACCGCCAAGCCATGTTCATGCCCACTGCTGCGCCAAACCAGGGGGTCTGAACCTTGCCTGTAACTTTCACTTGAGTGTAGCCATCGTCTCCAGGTTCAGCGACACCGCGCTCTGGCACCAAGTTGAGGTTCTGACACTCTTCTCGGAAGAACCGCAGGATTGCGTCTTTGCCAATGATCGGTCTTTGAAAGGGAGGTTGCAAAGCACCGTCCGCCACGAACAGCTTAATTAGTTCATCAAAATCATTTGCATTCAAGTTGTTCATGTAGCTCAACACTGTTGGGTTGTCGAGACCTTGAATGGTGACTTTAGTACGCTGAGACGTTTCTTTTGGCGGGACCACAGGTTCAGAAATTCTGGCATAGTCGCCTAGTTTACTTACATCAAACCCCATGTCTACAACCGAGTTTCGCAGGACGGTGATCTGTTGTCCTTGATCCAAGTTTTTGAGGGTTTCCAATACAGAAGTAGCGTTGGCTGAAAGCTTATAGCCAACCGGAATTGGCGCGACAGTGCCTTGCTCCATCCATTCCGCAAGCTGATTCCAAAAACCTAGCTTAATATTAGGTGACCAAGTAGCGTAGGTGCGGCAAATGGGCGTATCTGCGTGGTTTGCTAGATCACACATAACCTGAGTTTGCTCCTCAAAGGTCATTTGCTTGATTTGGTTCAAGATTCGTTCGGCAAACTGCATACTGGCTGCACCGGGAGCTGCAACTGTGACGGTTTTGCCCATCTCCAGAAAAGCGAACCACGTCCATGCCAGTTGATCTTCGGCACTGAGTTGGTTGAATCGTGCAGTCAAAGCCGGTACTGCATCAGCTGATAATGTACCGGGAAAAATACCACGGGCGGAATCGATAGTAATTGCCATATAGAGGGCTACCTCACTAAGTTTGTAACTGACTAAAGGTGAAGCAATAGATCTGTGGGGATACAGTTTTGCTCTCCAGTTATCAAATTATCACGAAATGTTACAAATAATAAACAGTCTTTAATATTCCACTCAAAAACTTGGTTCCGTTGGTAGCTGTAACACTTGATAAATCTACGCTACAGTGAGCAATTATCTTTTGAGACAGGTTTTTCTCTTTAATATCGCCTAAAGCTAGAGAAAGTGTCACCTTGGGGACTTCCAAGGAATAAAATCACCAAATCCAATAATGATAATCATTAGTATGGGGAGGGAGAAGCAGCCGGTGGCTGCTTCTCCCTCCCCCTATTCACAGCGTATACTGAGAGAGCTTTTTTACCATTTCTCTGACTTTTCAAATAGCCTCTAACACCGACTAAATAATTTCTGAGAGAATATTGTAAAGCTTTACAATATTTGGATACACTTGAGCAAGCTATCAAGTTACAGCGGTTTTCATATGAATAGACCACAAATCGTAGTGTGGGCATTGCGACCAAAAGCTTATGTGATAGACATTTGAGATATTTGTGAGCAATGCCCACTTTACAGAAAACCGCTGTAAGTTATTTTTGCGCAAATCCATACTGAAGTTAGACAACATGGTTTACATAGTCCATCAGAAAGTTTAAATTCATTGCTGGTACGACAGATGACTTTTACTGAGTCTTAAATGGAAAATGCGATTGGTAATGTGAAGTGAAACTCACTGCCCTGATTTTTCCCTGCAGACACAGCCCAAATCTCTCCCCCTAGTCTTTGAATGATTTGACGACAAATTGCTAAACCCAATCCAGTACCGCCAATTGTGCGTCGCAGAAAACCTTCTGCTTGATAGAAGCGTTCAAAGATGGCTTCTAGCTGATTTGGCGAAATCCCCCGACCTGTATCTGCAATGATGACTTCTAACATCCTTTTAAGCTGAGGCTGACTCTGGGAAGCAAAAGAAGTCACTGACTCAGCTTCAGGATTGAGAACTTGGGCACCAATTGTCACTGTGCCATCTGGATTGGTGAATTTGCATGCATTATCCAGTAATTTTGTCAAGACTTCCATAAGTCCTTCCCCATCAGCTTGTACCAGAGGTAACTCAGGTGACAACTCCAGGACAATTTGGGGTAAAGGCTGTGGGAAAGAGCGTTCTTTAAAGCTGCTCAGAACTAAATCCAGGCAAGTTTTGAGGGAGATTGACTCCACCTGCCAGCGCGTTGAACCCCCTTCTAAACGAGAGAGGGTGATAAAATCCTGTATTAACCGGCGCATCCGCTCGGAATCACCTAATGCCGTTTCTAGCATTGACTGCTGAAACTCTAGTGGCATTTCAGGTTCGCTTGCTAAACTCTCCAAACAAACTTGGATGGTAGACAGAGGAGTCCGCAATTCATGTCCCACAATCGCAATGAGGTTGCTTTGCGTACGCTCTAAAGCTGCCAGTTGCTGGTTAAGGGTTTCCAGGTTGTGGTAAGCTTGGGCTTGGATGAGGGTAGCTCCGACTTGGGTGGCGATCGCCTCTACTAAAGCTCGCTCGGAGTGACTCCAAACATAGGCAAAGTCACCACAGTGGTGCAGTTCCAATATTCCTAACCAAGTTTGATGATAGCGGATTGGCACCAGAAGACACGACCGAATTGAAGCACTTTGGAATTGAGCACTTAAATCGGGATATGCTTGTATGCCTAGATCTTGTGTGGTGTCGGCGATGGCGATCGCCCGTTCACCAGCCAAAGCAGCTTCAAACAGTGGATGCTCTGCCAACAACCAAATTTTTCCCAAAAGAGAAGGAAGTCCCAAGGCGACCCATTCATACTCAATAGGTGCTGATAGTTCAGAGGGATGATAGCGGTAAAGGAGACAGCGACAAGGGTTAAAGAGTTGACCTAGTTCCTTAACCGTAACCTTAAAAATCTCTTCCGGTTTTAAAGAACTACGGATAGCAGCGGTGATAACATTAATCAGGCGCTCGTTGCGCTCCTTTTTAGTAATAGTCCGATAGGCTTTGAGCTGCTTGTATTGGCTAGCTTGTAAATATGTTACCAGACGGTCTGTAAACAGTCTGGCATCAATTTCTGATACCCGGTCGGCTCCCATGTCAGACAAAGCTTTGCTTTTGAGACCGTAGCGCTTTTGTGCTCGTTTCACGCTCGCCGCCAGTTCCGGTCGATAAACTAAAATCTTATCCAGTAACAATTGGGCTGCAATCATGCTAACCTGACGGTCAAAAGTCCAAATTCCTTTAAACTGTCTCGCCTGGTCTGGTGATGCCACGTCTACCGGGGAAGCAAATTCAAGGGCTACTATACAGGTAGCATACTTCTGACCAATGATAATGAGATGCCACTCCTGCGCTAAACTGTCGTCAGGATCCAAGGGAATAGTCGCATAAGGAGTTGAAGCCGCCACAAAATCAGATTCTGGTGCAGCCAAGACATAAACCTGATCTGTGCGTTGAGCTATTCGTTGATAGCGACGACTCTCCTGACGATAAAAGCGCTCCTGCTGAAAATTTGCTATGACCAGTGACTTATCTGTCCCTGCTAGTATGAGGTCTTCCATTGCGTGAGAAAGAGCTGTTAGAGAAGTCTTGAAATAGACTTTAGGATGGAGATGTGGTAATATTTGGAGCAAATCCTGCAATATAGAATTTGAAGTCTTCATAACCGATAAACAGTGGATTTCCCTTCATCAGCTCATTTCCAGTCAAAATTGGAGGAGTTCTAAACAGGGTTAGCTCCTCTAGCACAATGTCCCATAATGAGAGTTATCGCTGTTTACTAACGACTGTGTACTAATGGTTGTAAATAAGCATCTTCTATCTGGGCATCACGTAAATCAACTCCATCCAAGTTGATATTGCTAAGGTCGGCATCGCGCAGATCGGTCCTTGACAAAATGGCTTTAGCGAAGTTGGCGTTATACAAATCTGCCTGACTCAAGTTTGCACCTGTCAAGTTTGCCTGACTCAGATTCGCACCCGCTAAATTGACACCAGTGAGGTCAGCATAGCGCAGATCCGCACCCTCCAAATTTGTATAGCTCAGGTCAGCGTAGCGTAGATTGGCTAACCGCAAGTCTGCTCTAGTCAGGACAGCCTTGTGTAAATCCACTTGAGTCAGGTTTGCCCGAATCAAAGAAGCTTTGCTGAAATTCGCCCAAATCAAAGTAGCTTCAGTGAGATTAGCTCTCCACAGAGTTGCTTCCATAATAAGAGCTTCACTCAAATTGGCTCCACGTAAAGAAGCGCCTGATAGATTTGCCCCAGTCAGGTCTGATCGACTCAGGTTGATTCCTGCTAAAGCAAATTCGCTGAGGTTAGATTGCCGCAAGTGTACTCGCAAAAAATCCCTGTTACCTGCAGCATAGCGTATGAGAAGTTCATCAGTATCCATGATCATATTATTGACTTCACAACCAGAACTGGAGCGGTATGATTGGGAGATAGTGATATCCATCTGGCTTCCGCAGGAGACAGCGTTTCTTAATACCTTCTTAAGAACCCTCTACATCAAAAGCACGTTATGTTAAAGCCTTCGATTTTCAAATCGTTGAAATTCTATAGAGAACTCAACATTCACTATTGGGACTCCAATACTTTGCATGTTAAGCGGAAGGCACAGTTCGGATTGAGTGTCAGTATGACTCAAAAAGTGAGTTAAGGTTCAAGCCTCAGAATTTCTCATGACTGACAAATGTGATATCTGACAGTAATAGAGCAACCCTAAAGCGTAAGGGTCGGTCAATTTAGCTGACACTAAAGGTAATGAACAATATTGCGAAAACCAACAAAGCCCCTAGCGCTCCACCAAAAGCATAACGCTTCTGTTGTTCTGGGGTTGGATACTCTGCCAGATAAATAGTGGGTTCAACCGCGTAGTTGTTAAGAATGCCTCTGTCATCAGTAGTGTAAAGCATAGTTGTGTTTTACTTTGTAACTTCATATAAATAATTGTAACAAAACTTAAATAAAATGCAACAATATAGAAATGATCTGCTAAAAACTTCTAGTTCTATAACTCATCAGAATTTTTGTTCGCGTTGAAAGGACTGGCATTGCAATACGTTAGAGACGTTCTGCCAGAACGTCTCTAACGTATTGCACGCAATCGAAAACCTCTATATCTCTGTGTCTCTTCATCTTCCTTATCTCTCCATGCTTTCCTACCCATGACTGAAGACGGTGTGACATATGGCAAACAAACTGAAGGTAAGGACGTAATTATGGAGTCAAGGAAAATAGATGAAAAATCATCTTAAAGAAATTTTTCGTGTCATTCTTGCAGTATCTATGATTGTAGTGGGAGTGACGCACTTTAGCGCTGCTGACCAATATGTCACAATTGTGCCGCTGCAACTACCCTATCCTCTGGAAATTGTTTATCTCAGTGGTTTTTATGAAATCTTGGGTGGTATCGGGTTATTAGTCCCGCCAGTCAGTCAAGCGACAGCTTGGGGGCTTATTGCTCTTTTTATTGCTGTTTTTCCAGCAAATATCAACATGGCGGTTAATAATATTCCGCTTGACAACATACCCAATTCACCCTGGTTACAGGTGATAAGACTTCCTTTTCAGGCAGTTCTCATTGCATGGGCTTGGTGGTACACACAACCTTCAGATTTTGACAGACAAGCTTCTATCATTCCTAAGTCACTCATTCCTAAGAAACTGCTGAAATTGGAGTGAGCCCCTTTTACAGACCTCTGGCTTACTCTCTCTTAACAAAAGAGGGAACAGATTAAAATAGTAAGGGTGCAAGCAGATTGGATATGACGACATCAAAGACGGTACAACAACTGCGGGCTGAATGGGTAACACCGGAAAACTTTCGTCGATATGGACAAGTCATTTTTCCGAACTTAGACGGCAAATCCTTTAATATAGAAAATGCTCAATTAGTTCTTGACAGAGGTGCTCCCCGCTTTTACATTATGAGGCTGCAGCACAGAGGGCGCAGGTTTCACACCATCACTCGTCATGTGCAATGTACTCAGTGTTTAGGTTCATTGGAAGGGAAGGACTGGTTCATTGCGGTTTGTCCTCCTAACAATAACATTGATCAACCATTTCTAGAAGACATCGCGGCTTTCCGCATTCCAGGAAATTGCTTCATCAAGTTAGAGGTAGGAACTTGGCACGCTGGACCTTATTTTGAGCATGAGGTTGTGGATTTTTACAACTTGGAATTGAGTGACACGAATGTGGTAGACCATTTCACTCACAATTTTCTTAACAGTCACAATTTGGAGTTTGAGATTTTGTAATTAAAATACTTCCAAGTGCTTGCAAGCAAGCGAAGTTTGTCAGAGAAATCCGAAAAATTGTGGAAACAGACAACAGACACGCTACGCTTACTCCTAGCGCGGGCGCTTTACCCTTATGAACGAGCAGAGCAGTAGCGTTCATCAACGCAGTGGCTCCCGTCTTGGATCTTTGAACACAACTTCCCCTTACAGCAGTACAGGTACTAAATCAATACGATATTGATACAATCTTGCAGGTCAGTTTTTCCTTGCTTATAATTAAAGAAATAAGGTGTAAGACAAAAGCACCAAAATCTAAAGAAAACGACAAATAACTAGGTTAAGAAATCTAAAAATTATCAGGTCTCAAAAAACAAAAAATTAACTTTGCCTGATGATAATCAAGAATTTGAGCCTTATAGCTATCATGAAAAATTGAGCTATGCTCAAGAGTGTTTTTTGTGTGGAAGTTTTTTATTAACAGTTGAAGAGTGCATAAATTGACTGAAAATTTTCATATTGGGTTCGACTATATAGTCAACCCAAACTTTGTCAGGTGTCAATCTGGCTAGATGAGTTCAATCTGGAGAGAATAGTAAGATGTTGGAATTACAAAGAAAAGACTTTAACTGTCTTACCAGCTACGCTATAGAAAATATCTCTTCTATAGATGTAGATAAGCTTAAGCCATTCTTTATTAACCTTCCTGCAGACCCATACATAGCAGGTAACTATCGTTTCAGGCGCTTATCTCATTTTGAAGTTTCTGACAAGAGGGTAATCAAGCTGCCACATCGTCCTTTATATCAACCCAAACAATATAATCCTTTATTGGGTGATGTCGTCAGAGAGTATGCAGAACTAGAAGATGAACTGATAGATCTGTCAGATTTTCAAAGAATGATTTTAGAATTTTTCGAGTTTTGTGAACTCTGCTCAACCTTCAAAGAAGTTTCAGTTCATCAAATTAGAACTACTGCTTCCCCAGAGGAAACAGGTAAACCCGCTCCTGAAGGAATCCATAGAGATGGAGTAGACCTGATTGCTATATTCTCTGTGAACCGAGAAAGAATTGAAGGGGGAGAAACTCATTTATACAAATCTAAGAATGACAGCCCAGTTTTGAACAAAATTCTCAACCCTGGAGAAATGTTAGTCTTTGGCGATGGGGAATTTTTCCATTTTACGTCTGTTATCAATGCAATCTCCTCAGAAGGTGGGGTCAGAGATGTGTTTGTGTTAACTTGTCCAGGCTTGAGTTTGCCTAACAACAAGTAAATAACCACATTCAGTATCCAGACTTTGACTTGATTGAAGAGGAAAGTACAATCACAAATAAAGGAGTTTTTTATGGTTGACCTTGACTTAAAATGGATACGCAATCAGTTTCCAGCACTTTCACAAGAAATCAATGGTCAACCTGTGATTTTCTTTGATGGACCTGGTGGGACTCAGGTACCAAAGTCAGTCATAGATGCGATCGCCCAATACTTAGTCACCTCAAACGCCAATGCTCACGGAGCTTTTACCACAAGTGAGCGGACAGATGCGCTCATAGCTTCAGCTCGTACAGCGATGGCTGATTTGTTGGGGTGTGCTTCTGATGAAGTGGTCTTTGGTGCCAATATGACTACACTCACTTATATCTTGAGTCGGGCGATTGCTCGACAACTCCAAAGCGGTGATGAAATTATTGTCACGAAACTAGACCATTATGCTAACGTTTCACCTTGGTATGCGCTTTGTGAACGCGGTGTTGTCATTCGTGAGGTGGAGATTCATGTAGAAGACTGCACCCTAGACATGAACCATCTCAAGCAGCAGATAAATGAGCGGACACGATTAGTAGCGGTAGGGTACGCATCCAACGCTGTGGGTACAATCAACGATGTCGCAACAATTGTAAAATTAGCTCATGCAGTTGGAGCGATGGTTTTTGTGGATGCAGTTCACTACGTTGCTCACGCTCCAATTGATGTACGTGTGCTTGATTGCGACTTTCTCATGTGTTCGGCTTATAAATTCTTTGGACCCCATGTTGGAGTTCTGTATGCAAAGCGCGAGCATCTTGCTCAACTGCGTCCTTATAAGGTACAACCAGCTCCAGAGGAAGTTCCGTCACGTTGGGAAAATGGAACTCTAAACCACGAGGGGCTAGCTGGGCTAGTAGCGACAATCAACTACCTCGCGGAACTAGGTCACCGAATCTTACCAGGTGTGAAGAACCGCCGAGAAGCCCTAGTTGCAGCGATGATCGCAATTAAACAGTACGAAAGAGATTTGTGCCAAAAGTTAGTGACTGGATTACTACAAATTCCTGGTCTAACTTTATACGGCATAACTGATTTAACCCGCTTTGACTGGCGAACACCAACTATTGGCTTACGACTTGCTGGACAAACACCTCACGCTGTTGCTAAAGCATTGGGTGAGCAGGGTATCTTTACCTGGAACGGTAACTTTTATGCGCTCAGTCTTACCAAAGAATTAGGAGTTGAGTCCAGCGGAGGACTTTTGCGCATTGGGCTGGTACACTACAATACCGTTGAAGAGATTCACCAGTTGTTGAAAGCGCTGGCTAAACAATCATATGACTGAGGGATGCAACACGGTGGCTAAAGAGATACTTGCACGTACATTCCTGGCGAAACGCTCTTAACTTCTGCCAAAATTTTATAAGGACGGCAGGATGAAAACCCTCTCTCTTTAGAGGAGGGATGAAAGCCGCCGACGCAGGATTTATCCTGCCGTATCACTTCTTTCCGGAATAGTCTTACAAAACAGTGCATGATTATGTAAG
>JAAUSC010000240.1 GCA_012031965.1 Scytonema sp. RU_4_4 | reverse complement strand
CGCTAACATTCAAAGTATGCCGTACGGGCACGCTACTTTGCAATTCGCAACTCCTGTGCAAGAGCGCAAAAAAAGTTTGAATTTATGTTGAATTTATGTTGAATTTATGCTGAATTTATAATGGGTGAATTTTGAATTGTTTATGAAGTGCCCTCATCCTTGTATTGCTGAGGGGTTTTTGAAAGAAACCTCTCAACAACAAGACGAGCTACGCGATACTCCCAGAAGGAGCCGCGCCTTGCGCGACGATCGCATGCGAGTTTAAAGCCATTGACATGAGAATTTTTTGTGAACTAGCTTCTGGGATCTCTTCACCAGGACGTCTTTGAATGTAACTACCATCTGGCTGTAACTCCCAAGCTTGACGGTTATCTGACAGCATAATTCCTAAGATTTCTTGCAAATCTTTAGCAATGTCTGCATCTAAGATTGGGGTAATAACTTCAACACGACGATCTAAATTACGTCGCATCCAGTCAGCACTCCCGATGTAGATTTCCTCCTGACCATTGTTATAGAAATAAAAAATGCGGGAGTGTTCTAAAAAGCGACCAATGATACTGATAATGCGAATATTTTCACTAATATCTTTGAGCCCAGGACGCAAACAGCAAATTCCACGCACAATGAGGTCAATTTGCACACCAACGCGAGAAGCTTCGTATAAATGGCAGATAATTTCCGGGTCTACCAATGAATTCATTTTGGCAACGATTCGCCCACTCATGCCATTATGAACATTTTCAATTTCTCGTTGAATCATAAAAATGAAGCGATCGCGCATCGTGACGGGTGCAACCAAAAGTTTTCGGTATGACTTTTGACGCGAGTATCCTGTTAAGAAATTGAAAACATCTGTGACATCAGCTCCCAAATCTTCATGACAAGTAAATAATCCCAAATCTGTGTACAATCGTGCCGTTTTATGGTTGTAGTTACCAGTCCCAATATGTACATAGCGATAAATGCGTTCTTGTTCGCGCCGCACGACCATAACAAGTTTACAGTGAGTCTTTAGACCAACCAGACCATAAACGACGTGAACTCCAACGCTTTCCAACCGCTTCGCCCAATAGATATTATTCTCTTCATCAAACCGCGCCTTAAGTTCCACCAGTACAGAAACCTGCTTGCCATTTTCAGCAGCAGCAGTTAAGGCATTTACTATCGGTGACTCAAAAGAAGTCCGATAAAGAGTCATCTTAATTGCTAGCACATTCGGATCATGAGCCGCGTAGGTTATAAAGTTCACCACAGAACTCGAAAAGGATTGATAGGGATGATGCACTAATAAATCCTTTTCCCGAATGATTGTAAAAAAATCTTTTCCTTCTTCTATCTCGCGTACATCTGGGTTTATATTTGCGTCTTTTATTCTTTGTAAGCGAGGATGTACCACAGATTGCCACGGTTGGTCTTTGAGTTCTGGAACGCTTAAAGACATGAAGTACATCAAATCCCGCAGTCCTATGATACCATCTACTTCGTAAACATCATTCTCTTCTAATTCCAAATCCTCCAACAGTCGTTTTCTAATGGATTCAGGAGTTTGAGAATGTATTTCTAACCGCAAAGGACTCCCACCAACGCGCCGTTTTCGCAGTTCCTGCTCAATAGCTAACAGTAAGTCATCGGCTTCATCTTCTTTCAATTCCAAATCAGCGTCACGGGTGATACGGAAGGTATGGTATTCTTGTATGTTCATTCCTGGAAAGAGGGACTCCAAATTATGGGCGATCGCCTGTTCCAAAGGAACACCAGTCCAGACTGCTGGTTTGCCATTATTTTGAATTCCCAAATCTGGCGGTAAAGCCAAAAACCGTGGCAAAACTGTTGGAACTTTAACTCTGGCAAACAATTCCTCTTCTGTTTCTGGGTTTTTGACGACAACAGCCAAATTCAAGCTGAGATTGGAAATATAAGGAAAAGGATGGCTAGGATCAACAGCAAGAGGAGTCACAACAGGGAAGACTTGCTCTTCGTAGTATTTGTCTAAATAACTTCTCTGCTTTTGAGTTAAATCTATGTAATCTAAGATATGTATACCGTGATTTGCAAGTTGAGGTCGCAGGACTTGCTCAAATTGTTCATGCTCTTTAGCAACTAATGGACGCAGTGTAGAGCTAATTTCATCTAGCTGCTGTTCTGGCGTGCGACCATCAGAAGCGAGCAAGCTAACTTTTGCTTCTACTTGTTGCTTGAGTGCTGCAACGCGCACCATAAAGAACTCATCCAGGTTAGAGCTCCATATTGCTAAAAACTTCAGGCGTTCTAGAAGGGGCGTTCGTGAGTCGCAGGCTTCATGTAAGACCCTTTTGTTAAATTCTAGCCAGCTTAACTCTCGGTTGAGATAGTATTGAGGGTCGTTGAGATTGATTTGATTAGCGGTCTTCTTTGATTTTGGCATGATGACCTAGGCAAACGCAGGTGTAGCTTAATGCGACTGGGATACCACACTAAACATAGTAGAGGAAAAAAAGCCATCACTTCTATCTCAAGGTAAAGAGAAAGGGAAATTTGCAGACGGATTGGGAAAGTTGAGTTGAACGATAGAGACACCCGAGTCAAAACGGCTAGATGGAGGAGCGTTCGACTAATACCAATTCTCCATGAAGATGCACTTAATGTTTATTAAACGTAGACGCGCAGCGGCTTCCCGCAGGGTACCGCCAAGACGCCAAGCACGCGCCCGAGTGAAAGAGTAAGTATTAAGTGCAAGTTTACAGAGAATTGGTATAAGTAGAGATGCTTACTGGGTAGGTTGAAAACTTTGCAGCACTAGCTCAATTCTAGAGAGCGATCGCTTTTTCTTGAAAATTCATCATCAAATAATGCATATGTATATCGAAAAATGAACCACTCTGAAGTACCATGACTTCCAAAAGAGGAATAGTCTAGAGCGATACCACCATTGTCAAAGACCAAAGTAACAAAACCAATAACCCAACCAGAACAAGTAACACAACCAGAACCAGCAACAAAGCCAGAACAAGTCAGAAAAATTCCGGTTGATGAGTCTGGCGACGAGTCAAAGCCTTCAGCAATAATTCTGTTTGATGAGTCTCATAATGAGTTGCTCCGCTCGCAAAAAGTCTCAGATGCTGATGAACCAGATGATGAAGTTGACACCTGGGATAATTTAAGCGATGCACTTAGAGAAGAAATAGGTTGTGAGGCGACTTCTTATACAGGAGATGGAACTGGTGAAGGGTATCTTACTAAAGAAAACCTGAGTAAGTATAAAGTGTTAGTTCTTGCTGCTCCTAGAAATCCTTTAAATGACAGTGAGGTAGAAGTCATAACGAACTTTGTACACCAAGGAGGTTCTCTTCTAATAGCGCAGAACTATGAGTCCCTATGGTCTCAAGATCCCCCCACAATAAACTTATTGTTAGAAAATTTTGGACTGCGTACTAAACTGTTATTAACCAAACCACCAAGTGAGGTTTCTGCTGCACAATTTAGACCCCACTACCTGAGTTCAGAAGTTAATCGACTAGTCGTCAAAGAACCAGTCTACTTGGAAACACTCAATGACCTTCCTCGTGTAGTCGCCAATTTACCTCGCACAGGAGAGCATTTTTTGGCAGCTGTTGAAGCTGAGCGAGGTCGTGTAGTAGTCATTGGGGACTTTGTAATTTTTGGAGATGAATATTTTGAGGAAGCTGATAACAAAAAGCTGGTTTTGAACATTTTCCGATGGCTCATCCGCAAAAACTCACTCGAATGCTTTGATGCTCAGTTCGAGACAAAGGTAAAGTATGGGAAGACAAGTACTTTTTCTATTTCTTTAAGCAACCCTGATCGAAAACGCTTGGAGCATATTAGCTGCTTGCTAGAGTCTGATGCTAGTGCTGCGATCTCTGAGCCAGAGCAGCGCATTCGTTCTCTTCCAGGGCGAGGGCGAGCTCAATTACAATGGGCTGTTGAGCCTCAAAAGCTTGGTTCTCAAAGTCTCAGATTGACCATAGACTTTCCTGAAAAAACAAATTATCCACCTCTTTTCTTTGACTCAGTTGCTGAGTTTCAATGCGTCCCAGATGCTGAAATTGACCTGATTAACCTTACTCCTCTACAAAAAGCACCTGAAATTGTAGAAACAGGAGTTCCTTTTGAAATGCAAGCAATGGTGAGATGGGCGAATGGTGCCAAGCAAGTACCACTGCAACTCAACTTGAAAAGTTCTCCAGCCCATGTCACAGTTGAACCAGTTGGACAGTCTCAGACAAATCATTGGCGACTAACTGCCTTGGATGCAGGAGATTGGAAGATTCATTTAGAAATTGCAGAGTTAGACCAATCCATCACCCGCTTAATTTGTGCCCATCCATCTACTCAAAAACGCATTCATGAAATAGAACGAAATATCATCATTCCATTGATAGCGGAGGTCCATCATCAAGTTTCTCAACTGCGTCGAGAGTTAGCTTCACCAGTCATCCAGAAAATCCCATTTCGTCTGTTAACTCCAGAAGACCAGGTGCATCTGCTAGAGCCACCTGATGTGAGAAAGTATTTATTAGAAGTTTTACGAGCAGCTCGAGAAGAGGAAGATACAAATCGACCCTTAGTTCAGGAACTATTACTAAATATTTCTCCTATTTACTCCCCTGTCCACGGCTGTTGTATTCCCTACGATCCAAAGTTGGCTGACCATTTAGTTGCAATTAGAAAGCACGCGCCTTTTGAGGAACATTTGGCTTACAATTTCATGGGCATAGACGGTGATGAGCGCTATGGTCAGACTTGGTTTAAGCAAAATATCGCGGCACTCACATCTTGCACCAAGAAAAATTGATGTTCTTTCTACACTCAGTACGAAGCCTAAAGCCCCTATTTTACCGAGAAAAGCCAATAAAATTCATGTAACTTTATTGCGCTGTTTTTGACTAAGTCTAGGCTTATACGGATAGGTGCAAGATCTGAGGGCACTGTTGCTGCATGAAAAGTACGGTCATGGCTTCTTCTTCTCTCAGACCAAGCTTGGCAAGCAACTCGCAATTCTTTATCGTCATGGTTTAGAGCCTGGTACGGATAGCAAACAGTTGCGATCGCCCTATCCACGTTCACTCTACAGTGATTACGAATCAGTTATTGATTTGATTTATGATAGCGTAACCATTGTCAACGAAGGTTTTGCCACCTGGCTCGAACAAATAATCCTACCTCGACTCTCAGATCTCATTGGTCAAGCAGCTTACCGACGGAGAGACTTTTTGTTCTATCGGGATAGCAGCATGGCTGATTTGGCACAAGAAAGCGAATATTTTCAGAAGTTTCAACCACAACGAGTTTCTAAGTATCGGGAGGGATGCGAGTATCTTGAACTAATCCAAGGCTACTTTGGACCAGATTGGGGTCCTAAGTGTGCGGTTCAGGCAATAATTAAAGCTACTGATGTTGACCTAGGTATCACTGAGTCTGGTGGGCAGGTGCAATTTGGCTTACAAGCAGAGCAGTTAAAGGCGACATTGCTGAATAAGCAGAGCAAAGATGCTCAATCAGATGAGCGCCTGAGAGCAATTCATGACGTTTTACGCGAGTATATAGATGAAATCACGCAAGAGCAAGAAAAATTACAATGCCATCGTAGTTGTTTACACAATGACTGTCCAATAAATGATATAATATGTACCAAATTGGGCTGGTAGAGAAAACAATGACAACCGAGAATGAGGATAAGTGGGAACACACGAGACTTGCGAAGCGCAAACCCATTAAACCCCGTAAGCCTCTGTCTAATCCCTCTGGTCCAAAACCAAATCCAAATGATCCCCGCGCACCTATCGATGAGCCACTGGATGATCGCAGAAGAAAGCGCAAACCAAATTAAATTCAGTTTAACTTCAATACATGGTGAGTAGCAAATGTAGTCTGAAAACTGCTGAGTCACCTATTCTTTGATTTCTCAAGCTATTGTCTATAATTTTAGATATGGTATTTGTAACTAGAGGAGCTAGCTCTTGGCTGAGCAAAATCCAGAGGTTGTGCTTGAAGCTTTACGTCAAAATAAAAAAATACATTTGGAAATCTCCAAAGCAAGCGATAGTCTATGGCAGGTTTCACTAGCTTTTCCACCAGTAAAAGAAAGCCAACCATCAAGTCTACCTACTGTGGATTCATCAAGTTTGTCATTAGAATCTAAGGTCACACCTTTACTAAGTAATTCAGTAACTACACCCGATACAGATTCAGCAGAGCAATCATCAACTTCATCTGAATCTTCTACTCCAGATTCACCAGTTCAACCATCAAATCTAAATTCTAAAGAATCACAAAGTAACCCAACAGATTTACCTACTCTCAATCAACCAGTTCAATCATCATCTTCCGATGCTACAACATCGCAATTTAATACAATAAATTCAAACAATAAAAACTTATTAACTCCGTTACAAAGTTCACGTTCTAAGAAAACGTCAAAAAGAGATAGCAGAAAAGTATATGATGTGTTCCTTTCCTACAAAACTGAAGACAGGAAGATGGTTGAAGATATAGGGTTTCAGTTAACACAGAAGTGGGGACTTTACTGTTGGTTTGACGAATGGTGTTTAGGTAATCACAGTGTATATGATGAGATTGAAAAACAGGCAAAGACAGTTAAGTCAGTAGCTATTTTTATTGGCAAGCATGGCATTGGTAATTTTCAAAATAAGGAAATTAAAGTTTTCTTAGCAGCAAAAGACAGGCGTGGATTGCAAGGTCAATTAAAAAGTCAATTAAAAATTATTCCAGTTATTCTTCAAGGTGGTGATAAGTCTCAGTTACGACTCTTTCTTACAGACTATAAATGGGTAGATTTCAACAGCAAACAATATCCTGAAGCTGTGGAGGAATTATTTTGGCGTATTAAAGGAGTTAGTCCTTTTAACCCCTTAGAAGCTTTAGAAGATGAAGATTGAAGTTACGGTAAGGAAGTTACAAAAGCAGTTTATTTACTTACTAAAATCACTAAAGTTATGACGATAATTACTAGGTAAGGAAGATTTGCCCACGATATAAAAGTATTCAAGTACATCTGAAATTCTTTACCTGGAGTGAGAGGTTCCAGCTTTATAAAGTTCCCCTTCAATCGCTGCATATTATCTAATGCATTATCATCAAAACCGCACAACAACTCAGTCAAGCGATTGAAATTCCCCCGAAATCGCCTTTCTAGGTATAGGTAATATGCATCCAGCAAGCCAAGTAATATATAGGAAATGATTGCTAGAACAAACAAAGATGGAACCTTATTGGTAAAACCAAACCCTACTAAAGCAGTCCAGATAGTTAATCCAACTTGTTTCACAGTCAGGGAATTACCAGCTATGCGATTAATGATGGTTTGTAGCATTTCACTTTGCTTTATAAGGTAATCTCGATTTTCTTTAATTGAGTTTTGGTTTCCTGCTGTCATAGCTCGAACTGTAAAATTTAGTTTCTTATCAATTCAGAGATTACCATTGTTTTTTGTGTTAATGATAAATTTTAATATCTTATATATAAAAAATATCTCGTAATCTGAAATAACCTATCTGACAAGCTGAATAATCGCAATGACTTAAATACTCGAAAGAATGCCATTCATTTTTACTAATAGATTCATGATAAGAACCATCCTGCTGAGCAACATCAGGTTTTATACCTGTGACATTAGCATAATACATATAACAAATTTCATTGGTTTGAGTCCCAACGATGTACTTACCTAGGGGTAAAAGCTTAATAGAAAAACCCGCTTCTTCATAAATTTCTCGGAGTGCTGCTTCTTCTGGCGATTCACCTTCATCTAATGCACCAGTAATAGGACAAGAAAAAAGCTTCATTTGTCCGTAAAATTCTGTGCTATCAATACAAAGAGGTTGCTGTCTAATTAAAACTTCATACTTTTGAGAACTAGCGTCATTTCTTCTGAGTAAAAATACGGCAACTGAGTCTTTCCCCTTCCTTTCTAAATAATCAAATCCTCTGGGTGTTTTCTTGACAGTAACCCAATCGGTACTGAAAATCGTCTCATCAGTATCCATATACCTAACTCCTTATTTCCGAAACATTTTCTTACTTTGCCACTACAGCAAGGTTATTGTTGAAATCATAAATCTTATTGTTATTTTTAAGTCGGAAGCATCTATGTTTCAAGTGACTCGTCGCCGTCTTGCCTTATGGTACACTGCTGTGACAGCTGTGCTACTACTGCTGTTTGCAACTGGAGTGTATTTATATGTGCGTAATACACTCATTGAGCGGATTGACGATACCTTGAATCATGTAGTGGAAGTTGTAGAGCGATCGCTCGTAATTGAACCTGTTAAGTTAGACTTTGGTCAATCCCGTATAAATATAGATGCTACTTTTCGCGACAATACTGACACTGCAGAAGATGACCACATCGATCTGGAGTGGTTCAGCCCCACTGGTGAATTACTTTGGTCTACTTTGTCACAACCTTTGAATATTCCATTGCATCCAAACCGTACGGGTGAGACTGTCAAAGTTGTGAGGAACCAAGACAAATCAATTCAAAATTTTGAATTTTCCTCCACTCCTCCACTCTGGCTGAGACAAGTGACAGAACGGATACAAGTTGGTCGGCAGGTATTAGGATATTTACGTGTTAGTCATCCGTGGTTTGAAGTCACAAAACCCAGTCGTCAGTTAATTTTTGATTTAGCACTGGGTACTGGATTAATGGTATTTTCCGTTGCAGCAAGTGGCTGGTTTCTTTCAGGTAAAGCAATGGAACCAGTACATGAATCCTATCAACGTCTCAAACAGTTTACTGCTGATGCTTCTCATGAATTAAGAAGTCCAATTACCTTAATTCAAACTAATGTACAAGTTGCTCTAACTGATTTGGAATTAGCTGAGGTAGACGGTTCTATTCCATCGCACTATCGACAACAATTAAAAGTGGTGGAACGCCTCACGCAACGTTTAGGTAAGTTAGTCAACGATTTACTGTTTCTAGCAAGACAAGATAGTGGTTTGAGTAAAGAGATTTTTTCTCCCTGTCCTGTTGACGCTTTGTTAATGGAAGTGGTTGAAGAACAACAACTGTTAGCTGCAGAAAAAAATATTACTTTCTCTCTAGATTTGATTGATCCTCCTGCTTGCGAAACTCATCCTGAATTACTTGACAATTGGTTTACAGTTGTTGGTAACTGGGATCAACTGGTACGGCTATTTACAAATTTGATTAGCAATGCCTTGCAATACACTCCCCCTAAGGGATGCGTGAATGTGGAATTAGCACGTATTGAGGCAACAAATCGTGTTTCTGGACTACGTTACAACTCTGCACAGTTACTCTTTAAGGTGAAGGACACTGGAATTGGTATCCCTACCGAGGCGCTACCTTGTTTGTTTGACCGTTTTTACCGAGTTGATCCAGCACGTACTCACACGGCTAAAAGTATAGCAACACAAAGTACAACTGGCTCAACTGGTTCAGGATTGGGACTGGCGATCGCCCAAGCTATAGTCGAAAACCACCAAGGTCAAATTCAAGTAGAAAGTACTCAAGGTAGCGGGACTACTATCACCGTTACTTTACCTGTTACTTTTGATTCTTAATAAATGTTTCTTGTGACAGATTTTGGCGTGTTTCCTGTGACAGATGCATAGAACTGTCTTTACCTAATAACTTAGTGGCAATGCTTGATGAAGTAAGCAAAAAAGTTCTAGCAGTTTGATCAGACTACTTCTATGGCATTTCTAAGTAGTTCTACGAATTGCTAGATTTTTTTTGGAAAAATTCGCTTCTAGCATCAGTAATCTATACAAAAACTCATGCTTTTTTGAGGAGGAAGAATGACAAATACTCCAAAATCTATAGATGAAACACAACGTCTCCTATCGCCTCAAAAGATATGCCTTTTTT
>JAAUSC010000054.1 GCA_012031965.1 Scytonema sp. RU_4_4 | reverse complement strand
CTAAAACTTGAATAGATTTTTGATGTATCAATAATACATACTATATTAAGTTTATATATTATTTAATATAAGATTAATTTCAGTTTATTTTGATTATTCTCAGGTTAATAATGGAATAAATTCCAGTCTGGAAATATCACAGTTTGACGGTTGTAATTGTATACACAGTGAAAAATAGCGTTACTAAATTATTGTATGAATTCAGTTTTGTCACGCTGAGTATGGCTTAGCGAAACGTAAGCGCAAAGCTTGCCTTCAAGGCATACGCGCAACATGTCTCAAAGGAACTCAGCATCTATTGACACATCAGTTTAAGACTCTTACTTATGATAGTTATCTCAAATGAGATAAGATTATCAATCTCTACCTGATTGCCTTCTGCCTTTCTTCAATTTTTATTTCATACAGTAAATTTAATTAATGCATTGAATTGATGTATTTTATGCATAGCAACCCTTTCCAAAGCCTGAATCAGGCTCTACTATAGCTACGTAGCACTAGCAAAACTCATTTAGCTCTAGTATCGCCACAGTAATTTTTTCCTTTAGGAAAAGCTTGAATGCTATTTGAGTTTGTTTTTTTATGTAAAAGTTCATAAATTCCAATTCCGTCGGAAGTGAAAAAAGCTTTCCAGAAAGTCTTGCCAAGCAATATTGCTATTCAACTTTTGTTGTTTCCAATCTCGTACAATTTGCTCAAAAATTTCTGAAAAACTGGGATACAGAGGAGCTAAATGAGCTAGGCAATAGACTTTAATTGTTTGGGCGATCGCCAAAGCAATGACATGAATCAACTCTATTGCTTGTGTACCTAAAACCGAAGCTCCCAAAATTTTTCCATCCCGTAGGACAATGAGTTTACAGATACCTGTGGTTTCATCTTGGATTTGTGCAGCAAAGAGTGTTTTAAAAAACTGGCGTAAAACGATAACTTCATCAGGACTATATTGGCGTTTGGCTTGCGCCTCTGTTAACCCGACTTGTGCAAACATCGGGTTAGTAAATACTGCCCAAGGAATATGCCGATAATTGACTTTCAACCTAGGGAAAAAGAGCGCATTTTGCAGGGCTATTCTTGCTTCATAGTTAGCAATATTAGCGAATTCAAAGCCACCAATCACATCCCCACAAGCCCAGATGCGAGGATTTGTCGTTTGTAGTTTGTCATTTACGAGTAAACGACGCTGATTCCATTTAACATCGACCGCCGCCAAATTTAAGGATTCAATATTTGGTTGTTGTGCCATTGCGACGACAATTTCATCTGTTTCAATTGCCTTATCTCCGACTTGAAGCCATTTTTTCTCCTCAATTTTTCTGACTTGAGTGATTAATGTTTTGAGGAAGACACGCACGCCTTCTGCTTCTAACACACTACAAAGCAGTTGGGCTATTTCTGAATCAATATTAGGAAGAAGATTGCGATGTTCCACAACTAGTGTGACATCGTAACCACACCGCGCTAGAGTTTGAGCTAGTTCAATACTTTGAGGCACACCACCAAGAATAACCCACTGTTTTGGTGGTGTAGAATTGCTGAGGGATTGCCATATCTGAGGAATGGTTAAAAAGCCAGTTCTTTGTAATCCTTCTATTTCTGGAATGACTGGACGAGAACCCATTGCAAGTAAATAAGTGCGTGCGCGTAGCACTCGATTATTAACAACAAATGAAAGATGGGGTGACGATTGAAATTGACCATTACCTACGATGACATCCACTCCAAGGGCTGCTAGAACAACAAGTGAATTCTGCTCTTGGAGATTAGAAACAACGCTGTGAGCATACAGCATCGCTTCAGGAGTATTTACGGATATATCGCATTTTTCTGGAGTATCAGTACATAAGGTATAAAGCCCAAGTCGTGATGCATGACCTAGTTGCTTGCTCAAATTGCTGGTGTAGCTTAGAGCATGGTTATAAATAAACTCATAAGGTGCGTTAACAAAGTTAGACGCACCATTTGTTATTGGTTCTACCAAGGCAACCTTGGCTTTTAGTTTAGAAGCACTAAGGGCAGCATAGCGTCCCGCTAAAGTGCCACCAATAATCACGACATCGTAGTCAAGAGTCACGTTATTTGTCCCTAGTCTTTTGTCAATTGTTCTACCCTAGCCCGAAGCCTTATGCCTGCGGAACGGTTTTGGCTTCTATGTCAATTGTCCTTTGTCCTTAATGACTAATGACTAATGACTAATGACTATTACTCATGACTAATGATAGTGCTTCTAGTAAGCGTTGGTTATCTGACCAAGAGCGTACAGCTACCCGAAAATATCTGTCGCCAAGTTCAGGAAAACTCAGACAATCACGAATGAAAATCTGGTGATGCTTGAGTAATTTTTGTTGCAACTCCAAACTCGATTGCTGTGATGCAACGAGTAAAAAATTAGCAGCACCTTGCAAGGGTTGCAATCCTGGTACAGAGGCTAAACCACCGAAGAGTTGGTTTCGTACTGATGGTAGCCATGCCCAAGTCTGCTCCTGAAACTCTTTATCCTGGAGGACAGCGACTGCTGCTGCTGCTGCCAAAGTATTTACGGGCCAAGGATCGCGCCACAACTGCCAGCACCGCAAACGGTCAGGATGGGCGATCGCATATCCTAGTCGCAAACCAGGCAAACTGTAGAACTTGGTTAGCGATCGCAAAATCACTAAGTTTGGATATTCCTGCACCACTTGTATCAGGCTTTGTTCCTCTTCTGGGGGCAGAAAATCCATAAAAGCTTCATCCACCACCACCAAGGCAAATTCTTTTAGGTATGGCAGAATGACTTCTCGTGAAAATAACACTCCCGTTGGGTTATGGGGGTTATTTAGCAATAGTCCTTTGTCCTTTGTGCTTTGCCTTTTGTCAAAAATTAATGACAAATCACTCATGAACGCCACTTGCTTCAATGGGGGAGCCAGTACTGCACCAGAGACAACCTCAGGATAAGAGTGTTGGAACCCCGGTAACGTAGTCGCTTCCAATGACAAGGAAAACTCCAGTACCTCTGCGTGGTATGCCGCCAGCGCCCTGTAGTAGTCGCCAAAGGCTGGAGTTATCAGAACTGTTGCGGCTAACTGTGCTAATTCCCGACCTGCCAAAGAAAGTAATTCTGCCGAACCATTACCCGGCAAAATCCATTCAGGGGGCAATTGATGAAAGTGACTGAGAGCAAGTCTCAGTTCACAATAATCAGGATCTGGATAATGCTTGAGATGGACCAATTGGGACTCAATTGCGGCGATCGCGCTTTTCGGTGGTCCCAAAGGGCTAATGCTTGCAGAAAAATCCAGAATAGCACTTGGGGGACAGCCAGCTAGTGCTGCTGCCCAGGATAGATTTCCCCCGTGTGCTGGTTGCCGCATAGAAAAAGGGTGACCTAGAAAAGAACCTAAGATTTTGGGGGTGCAACCTTTTCTCTGAAGAGTTTTCCAGCAGAGAAGGCAGGAACCTTTGTTGCCGGAATTTCCATCTTCTCATTGGTTTTGGGATTACGACCTTCACGAGCTTTACGTTCCCGTGATTCAAATGAGCCGAATCCGACCAATGTAACTTTATCGCCAGAGGAAACCGCTTCGATAATGGTTTCCAAAGCCGCAGTTAAGACGGCATCAGCTTGCTTTTTGGTAACACTTGCTTTTTCAGCTACAGCATCAACTAATTCACCTTTGTTCATGTCAAACTCCTTGAGGTTTTACTTGAGATTGTGTACAGATGCCCCTGATGCATCATTACTGAAATCTCTGTTTAGAGATTTACAAAAGTCGTTTTCTGAGTATTTATGCTCAAAGCGGCTGTAATTCCTGTAGAATCGACTTTTCAATGAATCATTCTAAAGTGTCCTAGCCAGAAGTGAACAGATGAAACCATTAATTTATATAGATTTCAGGATTTTTTGTGAAAATTGGGCAATTGTTTTACTGAAAACTGCCCTAAAGTAGGAAAAAATACTTAGTAAAAACCCCTATTGCTAGGGAAACAGGGGAGGTGGGTCAACTTAATGCTTCGGTACCTGTAAACCACCACCACGTTCTAGTATTTGCCGTACTTCAGGGCTAGGGGTGTAGTTATAGCCAAAAGAGGAGCGCTCTGAGTCATCTACAATTTGAGGCGTTAGTAATACAATCACCTCATTACGCTCGTTAGTTTTATTTGTTCTTCTAAATAGCGAACCAAGAAGCGGAAGATCACCCAATAGGGGAATTTTAGATACATTGACTCGGTCTGAATCCTGAATAATACCGCTGAGAATGAGCGTCTGACCATCTTGTAGGCGAATCAAGCCAGACTGAAGTGAGCGCTCTGACACTAAAACAATTTTTCCATTTCCTGTATCTTGTTCACTTGCGGGTGCGCTGACAGAGGGAGCAACCGATAAAGAGACAAAACCGTTATCGTCAATTCGCTCAATTTTCATATTTAGGGTTAAACCGACTTTTTGTTTATCAATTGTTTTTTGCGTTCTAGAGCCACCTGGGGTATCAGTTATCTTTTCGGTTATGTTTCCTACAACTTCTTGGGTTAAGTTCACCTGCGCTTGCTGACCTTCTTGCACAATCAGAGTTGGATCAGTCAAAATCTTGGCGTTACCATTTTGTACCTGAGCTTGTAAACTAACAAGCAAACGTTTAGGAAACTTAAGTGGATTTTCTAGTGAAGTGTTATTTATTGTTGGACTGCTACTTAAACTATTTGTCACTTCAGAACTATTAGCTGGTCTAGAACCACCAAAATTTAGAACTGCTGCACCGCCATCGTTGGCAAAGAAGTTGTTGCCTATGCCAAAGGAGAAGCTGGTGTTAAAATCCTTGGTGTTCTGTAAATTAACATCAATAATTTTGACGTTAACGACCACTTGGCGACGGCGGACATCAAGCTGAGTGAGTTGAGATGTTGCCGTTTCAACTTGCTTGGGAGAACCTATTAAAGTAATGGAATTGGTGCGTTCGTCTCCTAATGCTTGTAAACCTCGGAGTATGGGCGTTAAGTATTTGGAGTCCTCAAGACTTAAGCGTTCAATTTTAGTTTCTGTTGTTGTCTGACTTTGTGTGATGGGGTTGACAGTACTACTACCCACAGGTACAGCAGTCACATTAGTCACTTGCCTTTCGCGGCTGACTGCACTTTCTGCTCCTAAAGCAACCAAAAAGCTTAGTGCTGTGCCCACCGTTACCTGATTGAGTCGCACACTACGTACAATCACATCACGGATGGCATTAGGCAGTTTGGCTCCAACAAAAATTGTCTGTCCCCTGCGGTTCGCTTCCAGAGCACTCAAGCGCAAGACATAGTTAAAAACCTCTTGAACTGACTCGTTTTGTATATCTAACGAGATTGTCCGTTCTTTACTCTCAATAATACTTTGCTGTCCTTCAGAAGCTTGCTCTGGTGTCTCTCTTCCTGCATAAACTAGGTTAAGACCAGCAGCACGAGCAAGCAGTGACAAAACCTCGCGTACTGGCGCTTCTCGCAACACTAGGCGAGACACTCGTTCTTGAGTTCCTAAGTCAATGTTGCTAGAAGAAGCATCGATATTTGAAATAGCAATATCACCAACTGGTGGTGCAATTGCTCTTGACAAAATACGCGGAGTTTGATGCATGTCTAGACCAGGTTCTGCTGCTTGTGTAGGTTTGCCGTTAATACTAATTTGTGCCTTAGAAACCAGAACGTCTGGCTTTTGACCAGGTTGAGGTAAGTGAGAAACAGGGGGCGCAGTTTGTATTGGTCCTGCTTGTGGTACAGTTGTCCTCACCTGTGTTTCCTTTGTTGGGCGAAAGCCAAGAACTATTTTGTTCTGCTGTTGCACTACAGGTTGAGTGTTGGGGGCGCTGCTGGTTCCGGTCACTATCACCTGAATACTATCAGTATCAAGTTGATAAATTGTCACTGAGGCAATTCCTGGAGCAGGATTATCTTGGTGGAAACTATTTCCTTTCGGTAAACGTAATTGAGTGTTAGTAATACCTGTGACTAAAACATGACCTTTTTGTGTTGTAAAAATTTGTGGGCGCGAAGAACCTGAAGCAGTTTCCAATGTTACGTTAATTCCACCATCAACTGGACTTAGCTGCACTCCAGTAATTTGAGTAGTCTCTGCCCATACTGGTTGAGTCGCTAAAACAAGCATTGCAGCGGTACCTAATACAAAACTACTAACACTAGGGTGAAGCTGTTTCACAGTTTATTCCTCGCAATTGAAAAATCTAACAAGAGAACTTCTCCACTCGTATGCTTTGTCATTGAAGCGATTTTAGCTTTTGGCTTCTAGGCTTCTGCCTTAAGAGACCGACAATCAAGAGAAGTACGTTGCTATATTTCCCTGAAATTCTGCAAAACTAACGGTTTCGCAGAATTCACAATGCTGACAAGCCCTATGCCTATGGTGATCGCCCTCCCTTATTGGTACACCGCAGTTCATGAGGGTTATTTATCAAGCAGAAACTTTGCTTTTCTTCATAATTATTAATGTCTACTTTCTGTGGGAACTCCAAAAAATAAAATGCTCCACTGTATTCGTTAACGAGTCTGCAAAACGGTTATGAGTGTTGATGCCCAGCCCGGAGGGCTGGGCGACGGCGGAGTATTTTATGACTGGCAAGTGCCTTTGTAAATATCTTTATGTTTTTATTAGTATTTATAATATTTTCTTTAACTTATTCTTAATATTTTGTGCTAAAAGTAAAGGTAATTGCTACTACAAGAAACAAGATATTTCGGTATCTAACCTTGGGCTAAATTCCTTAGCAACGGAAATAATTTCCGTTGTCTCGCCTTTAGGAAAAAAGCGGTTGCAATTTTGTTTGTCAGCTGTGACGCATTTAAATTGCGAATTTTCTAGTTATGAGTCACTAGTCGTTTGTAATGACAGACGATTCATGAGTACTCAGGAGTCAGAATTGCTGGAGAAATTCTGTACGACTGGTGAAGCAGCGTTCTTGGGAGGCGATCTGGTGCATGACAGGGGTTTCCCCCGCCCTTGGTAACTGGCGTACCTCCTACGGAGAAGCTACGAATTGCGTCGTAGACGTGCTGCAGCATAACCGAAGGGCTTTGGGGTTCCCGAGCCAGTGCGTTGGGGAGTCAGTCCTGTAGTTCTTGTTTCCAACGCTCCTATGCTCCACTTGAGGAGCTAGTGCGTTGCATTGAATGCAGCGCTATGCAGGAGGATTTCCCAGGACCAGACGACTGGTGTAAGCGCAAAGCCACGCCAGAGGCGTAAGTCCTGCTGAAGCTTGCGCCAACAACGCAGCCTGTCCGTGACTCCTTTCAGAAAAACTACGAATTGCGGCGCAGCCGTGCCCGCAGTCTCAGGACATACCCGTGTGCCCGCAGGGTATATTCACAATTGCTAAATTCTTCTTCGGTGACAGTCTAAACGAAAATATATGCAAGATCTACGTAAGATCTACGCGCACAATCGCTGCTCAAAATTGTGTTCCAATGTAAGCGTGACTTCTAAAAGTAACGCTAACTCAATAGTCGCCCAGGAAGTTAGGTTTACCACTACAAACCACTACAAACCATAGCCAACACGTTTTTGGCGGGATTAACGGTAAAAGCCTAGCAGACGAGGTGAAATCAATGCCACAACAGAAAGCTTTAGCCATTGATGTGACTAGAGTAGAAGCTCGCAAGTATATACTCCCTAGACAACCTCTACTATCTAGCCACCACGCTGGATGGGAGCACCTGTATCTGGAGTATCACCTTCAACCAGAATATGAAAGCCCTGAACATTACGCATCACATTACACACTTGCGATTCGTCTGCGCGGTCAGTCACGGCTGGAGCGGTGGCTAGGCGACTGTCATAAAAGCGAGAACAGCATGCCAGGTGATGTAGTGGTCATTCCCCCTCATGTCACTCACAAGGTATTTTCTTCTCAAGAGTCAGAATTTATTGCTTTGTGCTTAAATTCTCAGTTTGTCTCAAGTATTGCGGATGAGTCAACTAATCGAAATGTTTTGGGCATCATACCACACTTTTCCAAACCTGACCCGTTAATTTATCAAATTGGGCTTGCCCTTAAGACAGCATTGCAATCAGATGGAGGGGCTAGTGACCTTTACGCTGAATCAATGGCAACTGCATTATCAGCTCACCTGTTGCAGCATTACTCTGCACCGAAGCACACACTTCGAGAATATCAAGGAGGATTACCGAAATATAAGCTACAGCGAGTCATTGAATTTATTATCGACAATTTGGCAGATAATTTGCTGCTTGGGACTATGGCACAAGAAGTCAGCATGAGTCAGTACCATTTCGCTCGCCTGTTCAAGCAGTCTACAGGTCTTTCTCCCTACCAATATGTGATCCATTGCCGAATTGAGCGTGCTAAGATGCTACTCCTACAGAGTCAACTAAAAATTTCTGAAGTCGCTTCACATGTTGGTTTTGCTGACCAAAGTCAATTCACACGCCACTTCAAACGCTTATTAGGAGTGACACCTAAAGAAATTCGTACAAAAAAATAGCAAGAATGTTACAAAACAGCAAGAATCCTCTAGACACGAGGAATCAAGGTTTCATATACCTTTAAATAAAAACCAATGTCCCTATTAATCTCGGCTAGTGGTATTCGAACCAGTAGATTCTCCTAATAACCTCCCTTGGAAACACAGGACTCATTTCTTGCCCCCCAAAGTCAGCAAGATTGTTCACTCAACAACTCTTGCGGTAAAGGAGGTTGGGGATAAATCCTCCCTTATCCCCCGCATTTCTTTTGGTGGCTACAGAAAAACTCCTATCAAATTCAAGGGATTGGGAGAATCAAATTAGAGTGATGAGTATTGCGGTGCATCTCCAAGGAGACGTTTGCAAAAAAGTGCTTGTTGGGCGCGTTCTACCACTACGTCCTTTTCTTCATCTGATGTTCATTTAAGGAGAGCGTATGAGCGATAATTGCAAGCCTCGCTGTACTCGCCCTGATACTACTCGCCATAGTACAACGTTAGAAGTTCAAGCGCAACTGATTGACATTCTTAATCAAACACTAGCAACGACTGTTGATCTAAAGACTCAGGTCAAGCAAGCGCGTTGGAATGTGAAAAGCATGAACATTGATCTTTTCCAGGAATTGTTTCATGAAATTGCCACGGAACTGGAGGTATACATTAATTTGCTTGCCCAGAGAGTGACAACTCTTGGTGGCTTAGCCAGAGGAACTGCTCGGGCTGCTGTCAAAAATTCAGTCTTACCTGAATACCCCTTTCATATTACAGAAGGTCAAGAACACATAGCATCCCTAGCAGAGCGTCTATCCATCTATGGCTCTTTGCTGTGGGAGAATATTGACCGCACTGCTATTTTGGGGGATGCAGAGACAGCGTACCTGTACGCAGAAATTTCTCGGGTCATAGACAAGCGTTTGTGGTTCTTGGATGAACAGCTAATGACCTTATGCTTGGATGAGAATCGTCCGGTTGCTTCTCATCTCTCATAACTGACAAAACCATCGTAAAAAGTCTCCTGTGTTCTACTGAGTACAGAATTGGACAAGTTAGTAACGATTGTTGGCTGAGGTGCGGTTATCGTAACCACAAACCACAGTGCTACGAAATGAGGAAAGACTGTACTCAGATTAACCAATAAATTTTGTAGCTAAAATGTTATAGCTAAATTTTTTGGCTAAATTTATAATAATAAATAATCAACTTATTTAGTTTTTTTATTTTTAATCATCAGGGGTTGATGTTAATCCTTCCGCGACATTGTAAGTTTCCACAGGATAGAGTGAGTTCTTGGATATCAACATCCGATCCCAGATTGAAATAAAGTTCTTTGTGGCTACTATCAAGTAACGCTCCCGTATTGCTTTTTACTTGGATTGATGAGAGTTGCAACTCCTGTGTGCTTAGTAACTCGGGACTCATACTAATATTTAAATGAGTGGGCTCGCTTTCGTCTGCCAAAACAGCGAAGAGTGTTGCTTGACTCTGGTCAAGGTTAATTTTTTTCCAAGCTATTGACTTGAATTTGAGGTAGTCTTCTGGTAAAAGTTCAACCAGAAGGTCATATAGAGCAGTTGATAATAAGGCAGATGAAACAGAGGTATTGAGATCCTCCTCTGATTGGATGAGTTCGCCAACTACTGGTACTTTTTCTAACAGTCGTAGTGGTTGTCCTTTGAGTACTGATCCAATGTTGATACGAATATTTTCTGCAACTAGTTGAATCTGTGTAAGATGGAGACCTTGATAAACAGCATGACTGGCAAAAACAGATACCCAAGGAATACAACCAGAGAGAAGTTGGCGATCGCTAGCTTTGATTTCCACTTCCAGTTGGGAAACTTGGCTCACTTGCGTTTTCAACCACAGCTTGAGTGCTGCTGTCAGAACGTTTGTGACAATACGTGTCTTGTGTGATTTTTTTGAGTGTAATTTAGATTCTTGCATCTAACCGTTTTGCTTATGGTTATCCAAACTAACAACTACCAGGGACATTTACGGGATATCACTGTAGCATTTATAGCGACGAATGACAGAATGTAAACATATTATTTGCTGATCACTATTCTGATAGAATATCAGTAATTTCCACATGCAGGCACGGTTACAAAAAATTCTTTCTCAATGGGGTATAGCCTCACGTCGTGAAGCTGAAGAGATGATCAAGCACTCACGCGTGCTCATCAATGGTGAATTAGCACACTTGGGTCAAAAAGCTGATCCCCAAACAGATACTATCACGGTTGATGGAAAGCTGGTGTCTGTCGTACAGCGCCCAGCTTTCGTTTACCTGTTATTGCACAAACCAATAGGGGTGCTTACCACTTGTGAGGATCCACAAGGAAGACCTACAGTTTTAGACTTACTACCTAAACAAATAAGTTCCGGTCAAGGTATTCACCCAGTGGGTCGTTTAGATATAGACTCTACAGGAGTATTGATACTTACAAACGATGGAGACCTAACTTTTGGTCTAACCCATCCCAGTCATAATATTCCTAAAACATATCGTGTTTTAGTCAAAGGACATCCTCCACAAGAAGTGCTACAGATGTGGCGTCAGGGTGTGGTATTGGAGGGGAGAAAAACACGACCAACACAAGTACGAGTGATAGAAAAGCTAGCTTCTTCTTGCTGTTTGGAAATTATTTTGAAGGAGGGGAGAAATCGTCAGATTCGCCGTGTCGCCCAACAATTGGGATACCCAGTCATTGAACTACATCGCACAGCCATAGGTTCTATTGAATTACAAACTCCTGAAAAAGGCTATTTAGCTGAGGGTGAGTATCGTCATCTAGAAGAGTTTGAAATTCGTTTTTTAAAAAAAGCAATCGCAGCAGTTTCCTATTAAAGATTCAGTGGGGTTAAGGAGTGTAACACAATATGATGATGTGGCAAACAAAGAAAGACAAGGATGAGTCAATACCTCCATTCGAGCAACAAAGAGCCAAAGTTATAGCCGAAATGGGTGCTCAACTTTGGACATTACGCTTGGAACAGGGTTTATCGCTAGAAGAAGTGGTCATGTTGACCAGAATTCCGCGACGACTCTTACAGGCGATAGAAGAAGGTAATTTAGCTGAGCTACCACAGCCAGTTTACACTCAAGGTTTGATACGGCAATTTGCTGACGCACTAGGGTTAAATGGTACACAATTTTCCAGCACTTTTCCCACAGATATGAACAGCGTGAGCCAAAAGTTAGGCTGGAAAACGATATCAGTGGGTCAATTACGCCCTGCTCATCTTTATATGCTGTACGTATTTTTAATTTTTTGCTCTGTCAGTGGTTTGTCTCAGTTACTGAATGCAGTGACATTACAAGCAAGCTATAGCCAAGATAGCCAAGATAACCAGAAGACACAAAAAGAGCGCATTGATCAACAACAAGTCGCTCAAAATCATCAAGCACAACTCGTCCAAGCTGTGAGCAAATTACCTGACAACACTATAGAACCGCAGCAGGTGCAAATTGGTGTGACTTTGAAACAGAAGTCTTGGATTAAAGTGGTAGCAGATGGTAAAGTCCAGTACGAAGGTGAACTCCCACAGGGAACCCAACGCACTTGGATGGCTCAAGGACAACTGACTGTTAGAGCAGGTAATGCTGGTGGCGTTTTGATGAGCGTCAACAAGCAACAAGCCAAGCAACTAGGAGAACCTGGTACAGTCAAAGAAGTGACTATCGCAGCTAATACTAGGTCTTAATGAAGAGGAGGGGAGACAAGGAGATGGGGAGACAAGGAGAAATCCATCCTCCCCTTGTCCCCTTGTCCCCTTGTCCCCTTGTCTTCACTTAGGTTGGGGCGCACGTCCACATAACCTGGTGAGAGTTTGTAGGCGATCGCTCAATTCCTTAGTCAAAGCATCCGCTTGATAGCACCACTCCCAGTTTCCTTCTACCTTACTGGGGAAATTCATCCGCGCTTCACCTCCCAAACCCAAAACATCCTGTAAAGGAATAATTGCTTGATTCGCCACGGAAGTCATAGCAAGTCGAATCAAATCCCAATGGATACCTTCAGGACTTTGACAACCCAAGTAAAGCAACAAGTTTTGCTTTTCGTACTCTGACGCTAGATTGAACCAGCTGACGGTTGTGTCGTTGTCGTGAGTTCCGGTGTAAACGATACAATTGCGTGAATAGTTGAAAGGTAAAAACGGGTTACCAGGATCAGAACCAAAAGCAAACTGCAAAATTTTCATTCCAGGAAATTCATACTTATCTCGCAGCGCTTCTACCTCTGGCGTAATCACTCCCAAATCCTCCGCCATCACAGGTAGCTTACCCAATTGCTGTTTAATCGTCTCAAACAACTCTTCTCCAGGAGCTTTTATCCATTCTCCATTGACAGCTGTTTCTTCCCCTTTTTTCACAGCCCAGTAAGCTTCAAACCCTCGGAAGTGGTCAACGCGAATAACGTCCACGTAATCCAGCATCGCCTCAAAGCGTCCTATCCACCAGCTGAAGTCCTGTTTTTTCAATTCCTCCCAGTTATAAATAGGATTACCCCATAATTGACCAGTAACGCTGAAGTAATCTGGTGGGACTCCCGCCATCAGCGCCGCTTCTCCCGTCTCTTCGTCCAAACAAAAAATATCAGGATGGGACCACACGTCAGCACTATCATGGGCGACGTAGATGGGAATATCGCCAATAATTTGAATATGGCTCATATTGGCATAGGTTTTGAGTTGCGACCACTGGCGGAAAAATTCGTACTGGGTGAATTTGTGATAAAAAATTTCAGCAGCTAACATCCGCCTTGCCCGTTCGATGGCTTCTGGTGTACGTTTGGCAAGTTCTGGCTCCCAAGTATGCCAGCTTGTTCCATTATGAGCATCTTTGAGCGCCATAAATAAAGCATAATCCTCTAGCCAATAAGCCTTGCTGTCGCAAAAACCAGCGAATTCCTTCTGCTGTAAGGGCGTTGCTTTATCTTTAAAATTCTCGCAGGCTTTTTTTAAGAGTCCTACCTTAATGGGTATGACTTTCTCGTAATCTACCTTGGACTCCTGAAAGACTGGTAAATGAGCAAAGTCCTCCTCAGTTAGCAAACCCTGTTCTACCAGTTTTTCACAGGCTATGAGCAGGGGATTTCCAGCCATTGCTGAATAACAAGCGTAAGGAGAATTGCCATACCCAGTTGGTCCTAGAGGTAGTACTTGCCAAAATTGTTGGCAACTCTCTCTGAGAAAATCAATGAAGCGATAAGCTTCGATTCCTAAATCCCCAATGCCAAATCGACTGGGAAAGGACGTGGGATGTAGCAGAATACCACTGGATCTGGGAAAAGGCATACTAAACCTATCGTTAATGAGCAAGCAAATGCATGATCGCGCAGCGTGCGCGATCGCATTGAATTTATCACGGAACAGTAACTGCGCGTAAATGAGGTAAACTCGTGTTGGTCGTCCTTTGTTATTTGCCCTGCGTTCAATGGTTAAATGACAAATGACAAATGACGAATGACGAATGACGAATGACTTACCGAAATCCTGCTCCGACAGTTGATATCATCATCGAATTGATTGACCGTCCTCATCGACCAATAGTGTTAATTGAGCGACACAATCCCCCTTTAGGTTGGGCTATCCCTGGTGGTTTTGTAGATTACGGCGAATCTGTAGAGGTTGCGGCGCGGCGCGAAGCTTTGGAAGAGACTGGTTTGCAGGTAGAGTTGATTGAACAGTTTCACGTATATTCTGATCCTAGTCGTGATCCCCGGAAGCACACATTAAGCGTTGTGTTTTTGGCAACGGCGACAGGTACACCCCAGGCGGGGGATGATGCTAAGGGTATAGAAATTTTTGAGTCTTGGCGTGTTCCTAATCATCTGTGTTTTGACCATGATAGGATTTTGCAGGATTACTGGCGTTATCGGCATTATGGGATACGTCCCAGGTTGGAAGTCAATCAGTGAACAGTACACAGTGAACAGGGAAGGAGTCAGGAGTCAGGAGTCAGGAGCGGAGCCGGAGACGCTCCGCCTCCGGTCAGAAGTCGCAATTCTTTATTTCTTCCTTCTGAATCAAGAATTGCAGAATTGCTGAATTCTTCTTCAAACTGATAACTGATAACTGATAACTGATAACTGAGTTAAACCACGTTAGCAAAGCGTGTCCGAAGGACATAGACGCGAAGAGCGCGAAGAGGAAAAATGAGTAGAAGAGTTATTCGTACTGATAAGGCTCCTGCACCAGTGGGACCATATAATCAAGCGATTGTTGCTTCTGGTGAATTGGTTTTTGTGGCTGGGCAAATTCCTCTTGATCCCAACACAGGGAAAATTGTTGGTGAAGGGGATGTGACTGAGCAGACTCAACAGGTGATGGCAAATTTAGACGCGATTCTCACATCTGCTGGGGCGACTTTTGAGGATGTAGTAAAAACGACAGTGTTCTTGGCAGATATGAATGATTTTGCGGCGATGAATGCAGTTTATGCAAAGTTTTTTGATGAGGCGATCGCACCAGCGCGTGCGTGTGTGCAAGTGTCGCGTTTACCTAAGGATGTGTTGGTGGAGATTGAGTGTATTGCGGTGATTTCAGGCTGAGTTATGGCGAATGAGTTACCTGTTGCTCAAGGGTATGAAGAGTTTTTAGGCGAACTTAAAGAACGTATTAGACAAGCTCAAGTACGGGCGGCGCTTGCTGTTAACCGTGAATTGATACTTCTGTATTGGCAAATTGGGCGAGATATCCTCATGCGACAGCAGCAGCAAGGCTGGGGAGCAAAAGTTATTGATCGTTTGGCGGCTGACTTACGCAAAGCTTTTCCAGACATGAAGGGTTTTTTGTCCCGCAATCTTAAGTATATGCGGGCTTTTGCTGAGGCTTACCCTGATGAGCAATTTGTGCAGCAGCCTGCTGCACAAATTACGTGGTATCACAATATTGCATTAATGGAAAAACTCAAGTCATCAGAGGAGCCAGTGCGTTGCGGAGCCAGTACTGCAGTCCTTGTTTCCCTCACGCTTGTTCTGGCGTTGGGGTTCCCCCGACGGTGCGACCTGGCGTGGCGCAGAGTAAGAGATAAAAGAGTTTGATGCTTTTTATCAAAACTTTAAATTATGCAAGTTAGATGTGTTTTAGCTTAGCGTTATAGCACGTTGATTTTACCCACCCCTTAATCCCCTCCCCTTACCAACTACGGTGGTGTACACATCTTGCTCAAAACCTCACCCTCGCTTTTAGCTGCGCTAAAATCTTTCCCTCTCCACGAGTTCGGAGAGGGATGCCCGATAGGGCAAGGTGAGGTTTTGCGGGAACGAGTGGCTAATTCAAGCACTTGTGTACACCACCGTAGTTACCAAGGGGAGGGGCAGTTTTGGCGCAAGACAAAACCGGGGTGGGGTTTTTCTGGATTTATAAGCAATGAACCGGACATGATGTGAAACACCTCTGTGTTAGGGGTTAAAGTTGTAATTTCAAGTTTTTTTTACAATCAAAAGACTCAGCACTTATTGACTTTTTCTCCAAAAAGCTAGAATCTTAATAGTATTCTTTTCTAATAACAAGCTTGTTAAAAGACTTTGGCAAAATTATTAAGAAACTTTTCTAATGGAGAATATTACATGAGTGTGAGGAAAAACGGTTGGTTAAGTGCTGGTGCTGCATTTGTGATGCTGACAGGTTTGGTTGCTGGTAGCTTTGGAGGTATGCAAGCAGTTGCTAACTCAACGCGAAATCAAAAAGATTCAACTTTACTTGCTCAAAGACAGCAAAAAACTTTAACAGTTATCTTTCCTAATCGCAAAGATGCACCAGATTTGCAAAGTAAAGCAGATAAAGTCGCAGCGTTTTTGTCAAAAGAACTCAAAATGCCAGTTCAGGCAAAAGTCGGTGATGATACAGCTGCTGTAGAAGCCTTAAGAGCAAATAGCGCTGATGTAGCTTTCTTGAGTAGCCGTCCGGCTTTGAAAGCTGAGGAACTCGCAGGCGCACGCTTGTACTTAGCTGAGGTACGTCCGAATTACTCTGGAAAATACACTTATAATTCAATCATTGTTGTCCCGAAAGATAGCTCCCTCAAAACTCTAGGCACATCCAAAGCGACCTTGGAACAGTTGCGGGGTAAAAAAATGGCATTTACTTCGCCAACTTCTGGTTCTGGGTTCATCTTCCCTGTGGGTGAGATGGTTAAACAGAAACTTGTGGAAAATCGCGATCGCCTAGACAGTTTCTTCAGTCAAGTTGTTTACGGTGGCGATTACAGTAAAGCTTTAAAAGCAGTTGTGCAAGGTCAGGCAGATGCAGCAGCTGTGTCAGAATATGCTTTCGGCACCCCGTATATTTCAGACGCAGAAAAAAGTCAGTTACGGGTTTTGTATAAAATTCCTGGTGTTCCAGCACACGGCGTAGCTATTGATGATGACGTTTCTGCTCCCATGCGTGAACGAATTATCAATGCTTTGCTGAAATTAAATGAGCCACAAAACAACGAGATGCTGCGCGGCTTGTATAACTCCACAGAATTGGTGAAAGTTGACCATAACAAGCACTTAGGACCAATTCGTGAAGCCCTGAAGAATGCAGGAATTGAACCGTAATTAGTCAGATGAGGGAGATAAGGGAGATAAGGGAGTAACATCCTCCCCATCTCCCCATCACCTCATCTTTCCAAACAGCTAATAGAAATACTCAGCAACATAATATATGACTCAGCCAGTAATTGAGTGTCAGGATATAGAAACTACCTATTCCGCAGCTCTAAATCGTCCGATCCTTAATCGAATTAATTGCCAGATTCATCAGGGTGAGTTTGTTGTATTGCTGGGACTCAATGGCGCTGGGAAGTCTACGCTTTTGCGTTCTTTAGTTGGGTTAGTACCAATCTTGCGGGGAGCAATCGAGATCAATGGTACGTCGTTAACTCCTCGCACACTGCCTCACATTCGACGTGATATTGGTATGTTATTTCAGGGTGGCGGATTGATTCGTCAGTTATCAGCTATTGAAAATGTGTTGTGTGGACGCCTGGGTACTAGGACAACTTGGCAAACGCTGTTTGGGTTTCCTAAAAATGACCGTCGTCAAGCATTGGAACTGTTGGAACAATTGGGCTTAAGGGAGCAAGCTTATCAAAAAACAGGTCAACTCAGCGGTGGACAGCAACAACGAGTGGCGATCGCCCGTGCTTTAATTCAATCTCCTCAAATTCTACTCGCAGATGAACCCATTACGGGATTGGATATCAAAGCATCTAAGCAGGTGATGGACACTTTGTCAATGCTGCACTCACAGCAAGGTATGACAATCGTTACAGTTCTACACGATTTGGGTGTAGCGGCTGAGTACGCCCAGCGAGCAATTGTGTTGGATGCTGGACGTGTTATTTACGATGGGTGTTGTGATAATCTGCAAGCTCAATTTGCTCAGGTATAGTCGAGGCGATCGCACATAGTAGGCGAATTCTTTTTTGTAGATGAAAAATTTTTCTCGTGTTTGGAAACGCTTTTCTTGGGTGAGTCGCCTACTCATCCTGTGCGTTGTTATTTTGGTTTATGGTTGGGCGTTGCAAGGTCTTAAAGTTGATTTTGGACTCTTAAAACAGAGTTTGTTCAACATCATTGATTTTGTGTCACGGTTATTTCCCCCAAATACAAGTTGGGATATTTTCAACAAAACAGTCAAAGCACTTGTAGAAACTGTGCAGATGTCTGTGGTAGGAACGACTCTTGGAGCAATGTTTTCTCTCCCCATTGCTATTGCAAGCGCTCGCAATGTCGCTCCTGTTTGGCTGCAATGGTTAGCGAATTTCCTGCAAAATGCTGTGCGTTCTGTCCCCTCGATTATTCTTGGATTATTATTTGTCGCAGCAACTGGATTGGGTCCCTTAGCAGGTACATTAGCTTTAAGTATTTACACAATTGGCTACCTAGGAAAATTCTATCAGCAAGCTATTGAAGCGGTTGACCCTCGTTCTATTGAGTCTTTACAAGTTGCTGGTGCATCTCGAATACAAATTGCTCAATATGGTATTTTGCCCCAAGTACTACCTTTAGTGTTGGGCTACACCTTGTGGATGTTTGAGTACAATATCCGTGCTGCTTCAGTTCTTGGTGCTGTCGGTGCTGGAGGGTTTGGTTTTGAACTCAAAAGTTATATAGATGGCTTTGAGTATACTAAGGCAACGACTATGATATTGATACTGTCGGTAGTCGTGACTGTGATTGATGCCTTGAGTAGCAAATTGCGTCAGCGTTTGGAATCAATGTAGTTATACCAATTTGAATAATGATTGCGACAGATGGAATGCCCAAAAGCTTGTTCAGTAGCTCTTTTACAATTCCATTATCCAAAATCTAAGTAGGTGGGCAGAAAAATTTATCAGTATGTCCGCATATTTTGTTACATAGTTAGGTTTATTTGTGCCTACCTACTTATAGCGCTTCTGGTGTTGAATGCAATACACGGCTGTAGAGACGTAGCATGCTACGTCTCTACATTATTCGTGGTGGTGTATGTGATTCAAATGAGAACCGCTATAAAATCCAAAATGGTATTATCTGCGGAAGCATCCCAAATGTTTAAATTGCCCACAGACTAGAAGTTTGGAATTTATATTGAATCAACATCATTGACACTCCCCGTGCTTTAGCACGGGGAGTGTCAATAAACAGACTTTATTCGTACGATCTCAACTTATAAACTGGTTCAATCGACACAACAGCAGGATCGCCTTCTAGACGAGCTAATATCTCACGGGGGATATTTGCAGTAAAGATTGATGAACTAATCCAAGTACGAATCTCAATCCCAGAGGGTATATATCCCTCCTTGGCAACCTTCACTGTTGCCACCAGAAAAGCTTCCTGATTCAACTGTCTAAGAGCTTCTCCACTTAACTTCAACTTTGAATTTTCAGGGGGAACGTATTCAACCCTGTATTTTGAGGTGTTATCATGCTGATCTGAAGACATAGCGTATTTAGAAATAGGGAAGACCACGATCAACGTTGAAACTATTACAATTATAGCTTTGTGCCATCTTTTCATGACTTAACTCCTATGGCAGATCGCGTACTTTCTGTACCGATGCACTAGCGTCCACACGTCCCATGCCGTAGCGATCATTCCATGCCGTATTGGGTGGACTTAAACCAGGGGTCTTAGCTAAAATGTCACGGATCTGATCAACTGTAAGATCTTTATTTAGGCTGCGGGCTTCAGCAAGTATAAGGGCTACAACTCCAGTGACAGCAGGAGCAGCCATGCTAGTTCCAGACATACGAGTAACCCCGATGCGGGTTGAAGAATTGGCAGCCAATACATTATGTCCGGGCGCACTAATTTCTGGCTTTTGTCGTCCATCTCTGGTTGGACCAGCACTAGAGAACCAAGATAAGGGCTGTCCAGAGGTGTGAGCATCGTATGAGCCTACGACTATACTTTGTTTTCCACAGGAGATAGACCCAAGTGTATGGGAGTTATCATGGGGAGGGGCAAAGCTAGACTGCCCATTGTCATCTCGTTCGATCCAAGCATGAAACTGACCATCATTGATAGTGATACCATGTAGGCGAAGCTTAATTTTTGGGGGGAGGCTTGAAGGCATAGACTCAGTATTCATGAAAATACCAATGGTATTGTCTCCATTGTTAGGATCTCCTTGGCGATGAGCAACGAAAAAGAGTAGTTCGTTTGCCTGATTAAGAATCCGAGCAGAAGCACCCAAATTTACTTCACCAATGCTGCGATCGTCTTGCTCAATGAGTTCTAACTTTAGTTGATCGTCTTTGCTATACCAAATTTCGAGTTCGTTATGAGTAAAATCGAACTGCCCAATTTGCCAGATAAGGTCGATAAAATTTCCTTGCATAACCTGACCACTGGCATGGATACCATCTTCATATGAATTGCTGGCAGCAATGACAACAGCGCGATTAGGTTGAGCAGTAACAACAGCATCAATTCCTTGCTCAACTAAGCTGGTTCCATCATGAGAACCACCATTCGTTCCCAGGCTAATGTTAATAGTGCAAGGGCGAGTCCCTGCTTGCTCAAAGATAAATTGAATGGCTTCTAAAAGTTGTACTGAACCTCCAAAATTAGAGCTAACTACATCTGAGCCTTGCCAAGGAATGTCGCTAGCACTGATTTGCACAAAGATTATATCTGCTTGGGGAGCAACACCAGGGACACTGCTGCCACCACCATTGCCACAGGCAATATCCATTACATGGGTTCCATGACTTGCTCTGCCTGGATCGTGTCCTAAGCTAGTGTAGGGGTCAACTGTTTGCAAAGCCGCATTAATTTCAGTTTGAGTGTAAACCCGACCATATCCTAAATGGCTAGATGTTCCAGATAAAACAGTTTGATCCCACAGTGCCAGAATACGCGTACTGCCATCAGGATTACGAAAATTTTGATGGACGAAGTCACATCCATAGTCGATAATGCCAACGACAACACCTTCTCCTTGTTGTCCTTGAGTCAGAGGCGGTAGCAAATCTACCCTGGCTTTTATTTCTTCAATTGTTGACTTTAGTGCCGGTTTGAGGATTTGAGAAGCCTTGAGGCTTTGAACGTAAGGAAGTTGTCGTAGAATTTCCACCCGATTGAGTGGTACTCTTGCCGTAACAATATAAGCACCATCAAGTGTGTTGCCCAGATTAGCTCCTGCAAAGACTTCGCTTCGGCTCAACCAGCTTGTTAAATCAGAAACCTTGGCAATGACAGCAATTTCCCCCTTTGCTGTCGAGGCTGTGGCAGGAGGTACTAACCCTCTAGCTCTGCGATCCAGATGCAGTTGTATTCTTGGGTCAATGTCAGTAAAGGCTTCTTGCAATTGTATATCCATATTGTTACCTCTTTTTTTGACTTTTCTATGCTGTTAGAATTATTTCTTTGAGAGTGTTGAGCTTGGATAAATAATACTGATTCACTGACAGCTTCATGAAATAACGTCAAACATCAGATATCCTTTGTTCTAAGCAAAGTGGCTGATAGCAGGTGGACTCGCTCCTCTGGTAGTTTTCTCCCTCCTTCGCTTTCCTTCTGATTTTTAATAGATGCTAGGAAAACTAACTTATGCATAAGCTACACCGGATTGAGTAAGGGTATGATTTCAAACTTTACCAAGTCGCGCCCAGAATGCCCCCACCATAATCTTTGATTTGGTGATGGGATGAATGGGCGCTCGCCTGTTTGGGGACTGGGGACGTGCTCCGGGGAAAAATGTTCAAAAATGGTACGGGGCTTTGTTGCCCCTTCCATAATTTTTCGCTCTTTTAACCCAATCCCCAATTCCTAATCCCCATTGCCCCTTATCCCCAGAGGGGACCGGTGAGTTCCCCAGTCCCCTTCACAATATTTCTTTGCGTCCTATGCGCAGCAGGCGCACGCTACGCGAAGGCATCTTCGCGGTTCGTTCCCTAAAAAACACTTGAACCATAAAGAGTTAATATAGAATTATTAAGGCTTGTTTACAGAATTTATAAAATCACCCAAATTCTGTTACAGCATTTCCACCATTTAGATATAAGTTCTAAAGTCCCCACTAGATTTTATCCAAACGTGCTACTATGACGCTCCCCATCCGTAACGTCGCTATTATTGCCCACGTTGACCACGGCAAAACAACCCTTGTTGATGCTCTCCTCAAACAATCTGGCATCTTCCGTGAAGGAGAAGACGTTCCGGATTGCGTCATGGACTCCAACGCCCTTGAACGGGAACGGGGAATTACAATTCTTGCCAAAAATACTGCGGTTCGCTATGGCGACACGCTGATCAACATTGTTGATACACCCGGACACGCTGACTTCGGTGGCGAAGTCGAACGTGTACTCGGCATGGTTGACGGTTGCATTCTCATTGTTGATGCAAATGAAGGTCCCATGCCCCAAACACGGTTTGTCTTGAAAAAAGCCTTGGAAAAAGGACTGCGCCCCATCGTCGTGGTCAATAAAATCGACCGTCCCCAAGCAGATCCACATGGTGCTACAGATAAAGTGTTGGATCTGTTTCTGGAACTAGGGGCAGATGATGACCAGTGTGATTTTCCTTACTTGTTTGCTTCTGGTTTGAGTGGCTATGCCAAAGAACAGTTAGAAGATGAATCTAAGGATATGCAGCCGTTGTTTGAAGCTATCCTGCGCCATGTACCAGCACCAGTGGGTGACGCAGAGAAACCTCTGCAACTACAAGTGACAACCCTGGATTATTCCGAGTATCTAGGACGGATTGTCATTGGCAAAATTCACAACGGTATCATCCGCATGGGACAGCAAGCCGCTTTGGTGAAAGAAAACGGCGAAACTGTCAAAGCAAAAATCACCAAGTTGATGGGCTTTGAAGGGCTCAAGCGAATTGAAATCTCAGAAGCATCCGCTGGAAACATCATAGCTGTGGCAGGATTTGCCGATGCCAACATTGGGGAAACCATTACTGACCCGAACGAACCCCAAGCATTACCACTCATTAAGGTCGATGAACCAACATTGCAAATGACCTTCTCGGTGAATGATTCACCTTTTGCAGGTCAAGAAGGAAAGTTGGTAACATCACGACAAGTGCGCGATCGCTCCTTCGTGAACTTGAAACCAACGTCGCTCTGCGCGTTGAAGAAACCGACTCCCCCGATAAATTCCTGGTTTCTGGACGTGGAGAACTACACTTGGGTATCTTAATCGAAACCATGCGCCGCGAAGGTTATGAGTTTCAAGTCTCTCAGCCACAGGTGATTTACCGCGAAGTCAACGGACAACCTTGCGAACCTTACGAACTTCTGGTATTAGACGTTCCTGAAGATGCTGTTGGTAGTTGCATTGAGCGACTGGGACAACGCAAAGGCGAAATGCAAGATATGCAAGTGGGTGGTAACGGACGCACCCAGCTAGAATTTGTCATTCCCGCCCGTGGATTAATTGGTTTCCGGGGTGAATTCATGCGTATGACTCGTGGTGAAGGTATCATGAACCACAGTTTCCTTGACTACCGTTCTATCTCTGGTGATATTGAGGCTCGTAACAAAGGCGTCTTAATCTCCTTTGAGGAAGGCGTTTCCACCTTCTACGCCATGAAGAACGCCGAAGATAGAGGTGTCTTCTTTATTGTTCCAGGTACCAAGGTTTACAAAGGCATGATTGTGGGAGAACACAATCGTCCCCAAGACTTGGAACTGAACGTCTGCAAGACGAAGCAACTGACCAACCATCGTGCATCTGGTGGTGATGAACTGGTGCAGTTGCAAGCACCAGTGGATATGAGTCTAGAGCGTGCTTTAGAGTACATCGGACCAGATGAATTGGTGGAAGTCACTCCTGCGTCAATTCGTCTGCGGAAGTTGGCGAAGAAGTTGGCGAAACGTTAGACGCTCTTAGATCCTGAGTGCTGAGTTTTGAGGAAATCTCATTCAAGACTCAGCACTCATTGTTTATTGTTTACAGCATCGCAACGATGAAGAGAAGCGTAACCATTGAACTACCATAACCATTTGCACCGACTGAGGTCATGCATTCAAATTTCCAATCCGTGCAAAGAAACGGCAACTATATGTCATGCCAAGATTCTGCCAGTTCCACTATACTCTGCTTCCCATAAGGTTTTCACTCATTCAAAATCTAAAATTCAAAATTTAAATCTCTCTAAAGAGGGGGAATAATCCCCAGTTATAGCTCCCATAGGCTGCGGTACAATGCAAAGAAATGTTTAAATTATGAGTAGCTGACCCATGATTTCATCAGAAGTTAACACAAAATCCAGCGAACACAGCCTAGAGGCAATGCGGCATTTTTCCGAACAATACGCTAAGCGCACTGGAACGTACTTCTGTGCTGAACCTTCTGTTACTGCAGTAGTGATTGAAGGACTTGCCAAACACAAAGATGAACTCGGAGCTCCTTTATGTCCCTGTCGTCATTATGAAGACAAGGAAGCGGAAGTCAAAGCTACTTTTTGGAACTGTCCGTGCGTGCCAATGCGAGAACGCAAAGAGTGCCACTGTATGCTATTCCTAACTCCAGAGAATGACTTCGCTGGTGAACAGCAACAAATTTCTCTAGAAACAATCAAGCAAGTGCGAGAGACTATGGCATGAACGAAGAAATGCCTGATGAGTTTTGGCAAGGTGTAGAGCAGTTTAACGCTGAGCAGTATTATACCTGTCATGACACCTTAGAGGCTCTGTGGATTGAAGCAACAGAGCCAGAAAAACTTTTTATCAAGGCATTCTGCAAATTGCAGTGGCGCTGTATCATCTGAACAACCATAACTTACGTGGTGCAATGATTTTGTTGGGTGAGGGTAGCAACCGCTTGCGACGTTACCCATCAGAATACGGCGGCATAGATGTAGACGAATTATTAAGTCAAAGTGCGGCATTGTTGAAGGCATTACAACAAACAGAGCCAGAAAAGATTGCCGCTCTTAACCTGGGTCAAGATAACACTTTGCTCTTACCTAGGATGATAAAAGTGAATAATGAAAAAGCGTAAAGAATTAAAAATTATATTGACATTTTTTTTAATAGTGATAGAGAATTGTCTAGCCTTGAGCTGTGTGCATTCTTAATATACGTGGCAGCTTGTGAAACCTTAAAAGTTGGAAAACGTCAATAGTTTTAGTTCTTAAGCCAATCGCTATCCTTGAATAGCCCAGAATGCGTATTTTATTATCTCTGGTTAAAGTCGTTGAGAAAAGTCGAATAACAAAAAAACTATAAATTGTAAATTGCTATGATGCGCCACTATCAATTGCTTCAGTTTCAGATGCGTCGTTTGGGGTTAGCTTTAATGGTACCAGCTGTACTTCTGGGCGCAATGACGTTTCCTACCGAACTGCAAAGAGCGATCGCACAAACATCTCAAAAAGCTGACCAAAATCGCCCTCTCTACATCCGTGGGAAAGTGCAAGAGTATAACTCTAAAACACAAGTGGCGACTGTTCGTGGTGAAGTGGAGCTGTCTTATCCCGCACGAGGTATTCAAGCAACTGCTGCCCAAGCACAATATTTTACCCGCGAACGTCAGATTGTTCTCAGTGGCAATGTCTATGTTTTGCAACAGGGCAGCAATAGCATCAAGGCTGACTCAGTAACATATCTGATTGACGAAGGGCGATTTGTCGCCACACCCAAGCAAGGTCGTCAGGTAGAATCTATTTACATGGTCAACGACACTCAAATTAACAACCAAGCTCCTGGCTCTGCTCCTACAACAGCACCTCTGAAGAAAAATAATCAACAGAGATAATTCAATATAAGGACGCGAGAAAGTGAGAATTATCTTAGAAAATATTCACAAAACTTACGGCAAGCGAGTCATTGTTAATCGCGTCCACCTTTCTGTAGCCCAAGGCGAAATTGTCGGGTTACTTGGTCCCAATGGCGCTGGTAAAACGACGACTTTTTACATAGCCACAGGTTTAGAAAAACCAGACAAGGGAAAAGTTTGGTTAGACAATTTGGAGGTGACTCCACTACCAATGCATAGAAGGGCGCGGCTGGGCATTGGTTATTTAGCACAGGAAGCAAGTGTTTTTCGTCAACTGAGTGTGCGAGATAACATTCTTTTGGTGCTAGAGCAAACGAATGTGCCTCGCTGGGAATGGGCAAGACGAGTGGACACTTTGTTGCGGGAGTTTCGTTTGGAGAGGCTGGCTAACAGCAAAGGAATTCAACTTTCTGGAGGTGAAAGACGACGAACAGAATTGGCGAGGGCTTTGGCTGCTGGTAGAGAAGGACCAAAATTTTTACTTTTAGATGAGCCATTTGCTGGAGTTGATCCCATAGCAGTCTCAGAAATTCAACAAATTGTGGCGCAACTGCGCGATCGCCATATGGGCATTTTAATCACGGATCACAACGTCCGCGAAACTCTAGCCATCACAGATCGTGCATATATTATGCGTGAGGGGCAAATCCTTGCTTCTGGCACCTCCAGTGAACTCTACAATAACCCACTTGTGCGTCAATACTATCTGGGCGATAACTTCCAGATGTAAATTCAGATGTAAACTTAAATTTATAAATTAAAAATATTTTTTATTTATTTTTTTTATTTGCGATTTCGTAATTTTGCTTCATTTTGTCTCCTATTTCTTTTGATAGCTGCTACATTTTTGATGCTTAAATCTTCTTGTGGGTGAGATTTTCCCGATCCCAAACCAGGATTTCTTAGTGGAGTTTGCATAGCATGGTGCATACCAAATGATTGATGACTCGTGACAAAAAACCTAGTATCAATGACTCATGACTCATGGCTAATAACTAATGGCTAAATTCAAGTCTTTCTACACCCTCAATTCGCTGCTGCCTTTTTCTATCATGGATCGCTACTTGGCAAGCGAATTGCTGCCGACATTTTTGTTTGGTGTTGGGGCTTTCGCTTCAATCGGCGTAACAATAGATGCTATGTTCGACTTGGTGCGGAAAATTGTGGAATCCGGACTACCGATAGGCATCGCCGTTCAGGTCTTTGTGTTAAGGATGCCAGAGTTTATCGTTTTAGCCTTCCCCATGTCCACCCTGCTGGCTACCTTGATGACCTATAGTCGTCTTTCAAGCGAGAGCGAACTCATAGCACTACGAGGCTGTGGGGTGAGTGTCTATCGCATGGTGCTAACTGCTGTGATGTTGAGTTTGGTTGTCACAGGAATGACGTTTGTCTTTAACGAGCATCTTGCACCAGCATCAAAATACCAATCATCTCAAATCCTGGACAAAGCCCTGAAATCTGACAAGCCAACTATTGCCAAGCAGCAAAACATATTTTATCCAGAATACCAAAAATTGAAGCAAGAAGATGGTAGTACGAAAAAAATCTTGACGCGCTTATTTTACGCTGATGAGTTTGACGGTAAGCAGATGAAAGGCTTGACAATTATTGACCGTTCTACAAAAGGTCTCAGTCAAATCATCGTATCAGAATCAGGCGAGTGGAATCCATCTCAAAACGTCTGGGATTTTTACAACGGTACTATCTACTTGGTTGCTCCAGATCGCTCTTATCGCAACATTCTGCGTTTTGAACAGCAACAACTGAAATTACCCCGTACCGCATTAGATTTAGCACAGAAAAGCCGAGACTATGGTGAAATGAACATTGCTCAATCGCTAGAACAACTGGAGATTGAACGACTCGGCGGTGATGAACAAAAAATTCGTAAACTCGAAGTCAGGATTCAACAAAAAATAGCCCTACCCTTTGTCTGTGTTGTTTTTGGCTTAGTTGGTGCAGCGATGGGAACGATACCTCAGCGTACTGGGCGAGCGACAAGTTTTGGTGTCAGTGTCATCGTGATATTTACTTACTACATATTATATTTTATCACTGGTGCCCTAGCACAGGCGGAAGTTCTTTCTACCTTCATGGGGGCTTGGCTGCCGAACTTCTTAGGATTAGGAATAGGTATATTTTTATTAATGCGGGTCGCACAAAGATAAATTTTTGACTAGAACTACACTTGCGGTTCATGAATTACAATTGTGAAGTAGGTAGGATAAAAGTAAAGTCCACATTCATTGAAAAATTCATTTAAAATTCATTTAATTTAAGTCAACAAGGAAAGCTCCATTCGGATATTTTTACTCTATGGCTTTCTGAAGATTTGCCACTTTCTAGTAAACTTAGACTTTATTGCCCATGTCACACCACCATCATCCTCCCGCCTACTTACGCTATCTTAAGGCTAGGTTATGGAATTTGACACGACCTAGTATTTGGGGAACAGCAATTTTTTTATCTGTCGTCGGGTTAATCATTAAAGAATACTGGACAAACCCAGACTTTTTTACTCATTGGCAAAGAAATCAAGTCGCTGACAAGCCTGTCAACTCGTCTCTTTCAGAAAAAGACAAAGCAATTGCTGCGGATATTAATGACTTACCAATTCCGTATAATACTGATTTCAACCAAGCAAATCCGTCAGCAGCAAAAACTCTCGCCTCCAAGCAGAACACTCAGGCAAAAAATAGCAGAGACTTATTACTAGATGCTTTAAATAGCAAGAGTCAGACTTCTACAAGTGATGCTAAATTAAAGTCTAGCGTGAAGGAAGGTGATTCCACACCCGTTCAACAGTTGGAAAATCCCTTCTTGACACAAGCAGAGAATTTACTGCAACTGAGAAATTTTCAAAGTAGTAGCAACTCACAAGGAGTTAAGGCGTTAACTCCTTCCTTAGGTCAACAAAATTCAGCACAAAACTCATTTGGTTTAGGAGCAGCATTAGCTAATCAAACCAATTCTAATCAAAACAATGTTTCAGAAAGCGCGCTACAAACAGCGCTTAATCAATTAAAGAACCAGACTCAGCCAAACTTAGGCATCACCTCCGCTCAGAGAACTCCCTTTGAACCATCATCTCAACTATCTGCTGAAAACAGACACATTCAGCCTCTTATTCCAAACACAGGGTTAAATAAAGATACAATCAATTCCCTTAATGTAGGAACAGGTTCTACACAGTCGGGAGCAATTTCTGGAACAAGTTACATACAGCCGGGAGTTACAACACAAATACAAAATCTCACTCCTGGAACAAGCTACCCTCAACCTGGTATCAATAATTTGCAACCGCAAAATTCTATCTCTGGAACAAGTTACATACAACCAGGAATCTCAAATCAGCCGCAAAATTCCTTTTCTAGAACAGCTTATCCTCAACCTCAATCAGGACTAACAGGTATACCGCAAACTCCAAGTGCAGTTCCCAATCGCTCTGCTACTATTTTTAACGAAATTATGAGGAATAGGTTGAATAACATAAATAGTGGTCAGCAATTGCCTGGTGTTACACAACCAACATCAGTAGTATCCCCTTCCTCTAATACACTCAATAACATTGCTCCCAACTACACACCCAATCAAAGTAATGTTATTTATAATACGCCAACAACGTCCAACAATTCTGGAAATTCAGTTTTGCAGCAAGCTCCTGCTCCAGTACCGCAGTATATTTATTCATCTCCTACTCAGATTCCAGGACAGTATACTGGTAGCGGGTTCAATAGGTACTAAAATCTGATAGTCAGAAAGCGACTGTCACTAAACATCAAACAACAGCCCTTAATACTTCACAAAATACTTCACAAAACTGTACCAATTTCCTTCAAATAAACCCGTGTAAATGGTTCATCTACACCAAGAGTATATTCTTCAATTAAACCCTTGCGTCTAACAGAAATATTGTCTCCATTTCTAATAACAACAGTTGAACCATCAAAAACGTCCCGCGCTAGGACCATCTCGATTTCGGTAGGATTGTTTAAAACTACCATGTTACTCCCGTAGTAAAACATTCCTTCCTTCTCCAAAATATCTTCTTTGTATTCAGCAATCAGCAAGTCAAGTTTGGGATTACGCAACAAAGAGAGAACGTTGGTGTTGTAGTCCTTACTCAAGATTTTTTCTGAGCGATTTATGAAAGTACCATCACGACAGACAGCGCCTATTGTCCAGTCGGGGTGTTGTAAAAGAATATGGTCAATTGTTTCTTGAATTTCGTGAATCGAGATGTGGTTGAATGTGATTATTGGTATTCTGGCATCTGTGTCCAATTGATAAAAGGTTTCCAAAATGTGTGAGGGTACATCAACGCTTTCACCTATAGCAGGGTTAAGATGCATTAAAATACCAGGTGCGGCGTTGATTTCTAGGATGGACAAGTCGCCAGACTTCCAAGATTCATTCAGATTTCGAGCAATGACATCAATCCCCAAGCAAACAAGGCGGAAGTGTTGGGCAATGTCTTGTGCCAAAATAATATTGTCGGGATGAACAGTGCGAGTTGCATCAATGCTCACACCTCCAGCTGAAAGATTTGCAACTTTGCGAAGATAAACCTTTTGGTCTTTATCAAGAACGCTGTCCAATGATAAGCCTTGTTGTTCAAGATACTGTTCCATCGCTTCATCGCACTGAATTTTAGCCATAGGCGAGGTGGGTGTATCCAGACGTCTAGGTTTTCGGTTTTCGTCTCGGATTAACTCTTCAATGGTTGAGTATCCGTCACCCACAACCCATGCAGGACGACGTTCAGTAGCAGCAACAAATCTGCCATTAACGCACAACAACCGGAAGTCTGACCCAGTAATGCTTTTCTCAACAATAACTCGGATTGGCTCGTTTTCTGGAATTGCCTCAAGTGCCCTTCTAAAAGCAGATTCCAATTCGTACTCATCTCGTACTTCAGCGGTGACTCCAATTCCTTTATGACCAGCTACGGGCTTGACTGCGACTGGGTAGCCAATGTCTGCTGCTGCTGCAAGAGCTTCCCTCACAGAAACGACAATATCACCCTTCGGCACTGGAAAACCCAAAGTTTTTAAAAATGCTTTGCAGTCATCTTTGCGCGTGGTGAAGTCTGAATCTAAATGGCTATCACAGTCAAATGTCGTTGCGACACCGCGAACCTGTTTTTTTCCGTATCCATACTGGGTTAGTCCTTCATCCCATAAGTAAAAGGTGGGAATGCCTTTTGTGTCAGCTGTACGCAATAAAGCGTAGACTGTGGGACCACCGTAGACAGATAACCGAAATTTACTTTGAAAGGTTGAAAGTCGTTCCTCAAAGGCAATCTCTTTGTCTTGGGTTATGGCTTCAAACCAATCCCAAACAAAGTAAAGGACACCCCGAGTCGTACGTTCGTGAAGTGATTGTATGCTAATTGTCGCATAAGTTTCATATGGCTTGACATTCCAACGCTCAAGATGCAAACCCATATCTAGCTTTCCTACTTCTGACACGGTACGGGCAAACAGATGAGCATAAGAATCAAATGTTTCGTCGGCTAGATGTGGGTAGCGATCGCCAATAATTGAGACGTAATCCTCAATAGGCAGAGGTCTTGTAAACCCAGTTAGAGCAAAATCAAATACTAGTGCCCCTGTTTCTAAGTAGGGATTTGGTCCTATGTAATGCTTGAATTTGAAGATATCAAATGCATCAGTTTTTCTTGCATTAACGCGAACCGTATCGGCGATTTTGTCTTGAACCATTGACTATAACCTCTGGCTAAACACCCTGGAATCTAGACAAATACTAGCGTCTCCCCAGACGTATTTGCTGTCTATGAATTTAGTACTGTTTGGTAAGCGATGGCTAAAGCCTATGCTAAACTTATGCATTACGCTTAACATGGGAGCATTAATCGCAACGCCTACACTAGCTAGTTATACTCTTATTGCTAAGATTTGCAGCTATCTAAAGGTATAGTTAAGTAATGTTACCAAGTCAATGTTAAAATAATGTTAAAATGACAGAAAAATCAAATTAAAACCTTTACCATTTACTAATGGCTGAATATATAACCTTTGAAAGGTGCAATTAAATACTAATCAATTTTATAAATAGTAAATACTAGGAAGCACTAAGGAGACGGCAAGTATGAGTAGCGCAGAAGCTGTTCTCACAAAAGAAGTACAGCATCTTGCTGAGGAAGCTTTTCATCGCAAGCTTATTTCTGGATATGGAGAGGGTCCAGACAATCACGAGTATCAAATCGTATTTCAAGGTAAACCTAGGCATTTCTCTCTAGAACAAGCACGTTCTTTCTTATGCGACTTACTGTTTGAGAAACAGGTGAGTAAATGTTCAGAAGAATTGAGTGTTTAGCGTTGGACATAGAACGCCACAATTACGATAAATAGTAAGCGGCATTCACTGAGGTAAGCCTCCTGATACGTTATTAAAATCGGGAGGTTTTTTCATTTCTACATAAGACATTTTTGATGAAAATTAAGAAGTCGTTATGAATTGTGTGCTGGTGTATGCTGTCTTGACGATTATTAATAAAATTTTTTCAAGAAAGGTACTAATTCTAAACAGGACTTACGCAAAGAAACCGGGTTTCTAGCAGATGGTGCGTAAGTAATACCAAAAAATCATATTTTTCATCTACCTTTAGATACAATTAAATTTGTTAATATTTCTTGACAAACATCCTTCAAAAGGATGATGTGACTAATTTAACACTCAGAGAACAATACAAAAAATACATTAAATTCAACAACAAGCTAGTAATTATGCTTACTGTTGGCGATTGTGCGATTCATCAAAAAACACGCGAGTCTGGTGTCGTGATAGGTTACGGTCATGAGCTAGTGAATAATGCTTACCAAACAACCCTCAAAGTACTCGTTTCCAACCAAAACGATAGCCATCAAACAACTTCAATCAAGGAAGATTTATATTCGGAATGGGTCAAGACTGATGACAAAGAAGTAAGTAATGGTTAACTAACACCAAGTCAATTCATTTAAAGAACTAGTCAACACAGTAAAGTCTCTAGAGAATGTCTTTGGAGGCTTGTAAATTGTAAACGTTGCATTCAAGACTTATAAAAAAGTCAATACAAGCCTTCTTTTGGTCAAAAGTTAGAACAGTTAAATTGTTTTGGACTTTTGACTTCTTTATTTGTTTTCACTTGATGTCAACAAAGAGTCGTTATTTTACTCTTTTTTCTCACACAGAAACATTTTATTGTTAAGCACTACTATAATAAGCCTTATTTTTTTGTATTATAATCTACCAAATGGATGTTTTTTCCTTGATAATCATCATGTTTTATAGAAATAAATAACTCATATCAGGAGCCTCTACTGTGGTAGCTAGTGAAATTAGGCGACAATTAGTCATTATTGGGGGAGCGGAAGATAAAGAGGCAGATTGCCACATTCTTCGGGAATTTATTCGCCGCGCTGGGAGTACAAAAGCTAGGCTCGTCATAATGACGGCTGCAACAGAGCTGCCAAGAGAAGTAGGAGAGAATTATATTAGAGTATTTGAACGGCTAGGTGCCGAAGATGTTCGTATAGTTGATACTGAAACCCGTGAAGATGCATCCTCATCTACAGCGTTAGAAGCGATTGAGAAAGCTACTGGTGTATTTTTTACTGGAGGAGATCAAGCTCGGATTACGAATGTTCTTAAGGATACTGAACTAGATGCAGCTATACACAAACGCTTCTCTGAAGGTATAGTTGTAGGAGGGACAAGCGCGGGAGCCGCTGTCATGCCAGACGTGATGATTGTGGAAGGCGACTCCGAGACAAACCCTCGAATGGAAATTGTCCAATTAGGTCCTGGTTTGGCTTTTCTACCAGGAGTGGTGATAGACCAGCATTTCTCTCAACGCGGACGCTTAGGACGCCTAGTTGCGGCTCTAGCACAGCAGCCTGTTGTCTTGGGATTTGGTATTGATGAGAACACAGCGATGGTGGTGACCAATAATGAGTTTGAAGTCATTGGTGAAGGTTGTATTACGGTTGTTGATGATTCAGAGGTTATGCACAGCAACGTTGACGACATTTTGAAGGATGAACCTTTGGCAGTTTGCGGAGCAAGGCTTCATATCTTGCCACACGGATACAAATTTGACCTGAAAACACGCAAGCCTATCTTAGATAGTCGCACTGTAACAACTGTCCCTACTGGGCAGCAAGGTAAATCTTAGTGCAAGCCAAAGCATGGGTAGCTTGAACCAAAATAGTTCGTAAAAATTGATGGCTTGGGTGTTTTGACCGTATAGAAGAAACAAGTCAAATCTTCTTCCCTTCTGACTTGTTTCTTAAGAGCCTCTCACGGGCGCGGCGATCGCTCCCGCAACATATGAAAGAAACACATTCATCTTGAAAACCTCAAATCCTTACTGGGCATGGATTATAAAATGTGTTTCTTAGGAGCAGCCCCACTGGCGGCGCACCACCCGCTACGAATGGAAAAAACACTCTTTTTCCCTACACCCTTACACCCCTGTGTTTCTTGAAAGTATGCGCTTCTATCTGGGGATAGAATGTCTATTATCCAAAGTTTACAATTAACTGGAAAAATTTCTGCTTACATTGAATCAAGTTAATCATCTTGCTTTCAGTGTCCGTTGTAAAATACTTTATGGCATTTCTAGATAAAATTTCTGATTTTTATCTTTATAGAAATCTACCTGAAAAAGTTTTTCAACATTTTCAGCAGACGAAAGATTTTATGAACCAGGGTGTTAATTATGTAACTCAATCAACGCAACAAATTGGGGAGTCTTGGCAGAGAACAGCATCTCAAGCTACTAGTCGGGCTGTTGATACAGTTACGACAACCCTTGAACAAGCTAAAGCTTCTGTTGAACAGACATTCCAATCAGCTGAACAAGTAAAGAATACAACACTGGTAGCAGTTGAAACAGTTATTTTTTCTGCTATGGATGATTGGTTTGAGCAATATCCTACACTTTTGCGGCTTGTTCAAATTCTCGCTTGGGCAGCTAACCACCCTATCATCAGTTTAGTGATTCTGCTTTTTGTTCTTGCTGTCATTTGGAGCCTTATTAAGGCAATCGGTCGCATAATTGAGTCAACTAGTTTGTCGCTTTTGCAAGTTCCTTTCAAATTACTTCAAGCTCTTGTAAAAGTTAGCTTTGTATCGTTCACCAAAGTGAGTCGCTTTGCTGTTAAACAACTGACAGATACGAAAACAACTGATCACATATCAACAGTCCTACCTTCACTTTCTACGCAAATTTGCCAAGAAAAGCAACAAAGATTGGTAGAAATTTCTACTCGACTAGAAGAAATTCAAAAGGAACAGAATCACCTTTTACAGGAAGCAGCAGAAATTTTGGCTTCAGAACAAATTGATACCAAACAGCAAGTTGAGCAGTCTCTGAAATAAAGGGTATTAAATAAGACTTAACAATTGGTATAAAAGATAATTTTATACTCTTTTACCACAGAACGCTTCTATTTTGGAGATGTCTATTCAAAGCCGTGAGTGCTAGAAAAAGCAACATCTGTTTCGCTAAGTACTTGTAGCAAGTTACTTAAATCATTAGTTTTTATTATAGACGCTACAAAAAATTTTGGAAGCGAACGGGGGATAATTTGGTAATTATTTCGTCTTCCATTCCAAAGAGCCAATTAACAAAACGTTGTGCCAGAGGAGGCACAATAACAAGAGGATTACTAAAACCAGAAAAAACGTGAAGGCTTTCGCGCTCTGGAACCACACCAATTAAGGGAAGTGCATCACTACTGAATGACACCACACAATGGTGCCAAGTTCCTGGTAAATCGTTTAATTTTGGCAAAATTTTTCCGATGCTTGCTCTTAACTCGGCTTCGCTTTGCTTTGAGTCAATATTGGCGTGAGGATCTGTGATGGCGCGGCTCACTTGACCAAGGCGAAAACTACCATCTCGAAATTGAACTGCGCCTGCATCTAAGATAGGTGGTACTAACTCAAGACCTGATTGGTTCCATAATTCATCATTTTTAGCGGAATCTGCTTCTAATTGGAACCTTTTTAGATTTGCGGGCATGACTAGGGTACGCAGATGTACATCTACAGGTGGAGTTTCAATCATTTCTGCGTGAGTGAAATACAGGCTGGTGGAAATGCCTGATAATTGTAGCAGTTGTCGGCTCAGTCCACCAGCACACACGACAGTGTTAGCACCGTAGTATGTCTCTTGTACTGTTGTCACTGCTCTTTGCAATATTTGCACGACTTGGGTAATCTCCATTTCGCCGCCTGCACGCAAAAAGGCGTTAATGTAAGCTTGAGCAGTTTTTTCAGGGTGGATATGACCGTGTTTGATAGTTAAAGCACCGGCGATCGCCTCTTGATTCAACAGAGGTTCTAATTCACAGGCTTCTTTGACACTAAGTAATTTTGGAGGGATTACAAAACGAGTGTAGGACTCCACTGCGCTTGCTGGATCTGTATCGACGGAAATGGTTAACAATAAGTCTAGTTCCCGGAACTCGGTATCAGCGTCCAACTCTTCCGACAAAATGCGGTGACGTGCAATACCCTCGTCGCACAATTGGCGAGTCAGTGGAGTGGTACCAGACCAAAAGGCTAAACCACCATAACTATAACGAGTCGCGTTATGTGGCGTTGCATATTGCTCTAGTAAAAGCACTTTGCAGCTTTTTTTTACCAGTTCGTAGGCGAGTGCAGCACCCGTAATACCCGCACCAACAACAATCCAGTCGTAGGTTTTCATTGAATATCTTGATCAAGAGGCTCAAAAATATTTTCCCTCTTTGGTGCTGCTTCAACTCATTTGATTTTTAGCTAAAGCAGCAGAAGC
>JAAUSC010000053.1 GCA_012031965.1 Scytonema sp. RU_4_4 | reverse complement strand
TATCGGGAAGCCGCTAGCCCCGTTCGGGGGCGCTGCGCAAACGCGTCTACACTGCGTTCCGTATGCCCTCCCTTGCCCGCTGCGCTAACGTAATGACATTTCACGTTTAATTAGGTTGAGCTACTTAATGACTAATGGCTATTAACTAAGTGATTTTTTTCGGCTGGGTTTTGTTCTTCAACCCAGCTTGATCTGTTAGAAAACATTTAGCTTAATCTAACCTAGATAACTAAATTATTGTTATGTGAAAAGAAAAGCAAGTAGTATCTTTTTAGTAAGTATGGCACTTTTCAGTGCGTACTTTTCATTTTATGTATACATATTTTAAGATGGAGATAGTTAAGAAACAGTTGGCATTAGATAAATCTAAAAAAAGTCTTTTCTTGGTTATGTCAACATCATTGTTGTCACTTGGCATTCAATCATACTTTACTTTAGTCTTTATGCACAAAAATGACTAGTTTTGAATTCAAGGAATAACAATCATTCCTACACTCTTCTTACCAAATAAACAGTTTATTGTTGCTGGTTATTATTACCAGAGTTGATAACTGTTAGCTAACAAGTTTGCTTGATATTTTTAATGTAATAAACCATCAAAATGGAGGTACAACTCATGGCTTCTCATACCAAAACTCACCTGATTCATGATAGAAATGCGCGCGGTCGTACCAAGATAGGCTGGCTAGATAGTTACCATACATTTTCCTTTGGTAATTTTTACGATCCAAACCGTATGGGATTTCGTGCTCTACGAGTCATTAACGATGACCGCGTTGTTCCCGGTGCTGGGTTCCCAACACATGGTCACCGCGATATGGAAATCTTCACCTATGTTTTAGAAGGAGCAGTAGAACATAAAGACAGCTTGGGAAATGGTTCAGTCATACGTCCGGGTGAAGCGCAAATCATGAGCGCTGGTACTGGTATCATGCATAGTGAGTACAATCCTTCTGAAACTGAGCCCGTTCACCTTCTGCAAATTTGGATTCTTCCTGACCAACAAGGATTGCAACCAAGGTATGATCAAAAAGCGTTTTCCCTTGAAGAAAGACGTGGAAAACTGCGTCTCATTGGTGCTAAAGATGGGCGTGATGGTGCTATCACAATTCATCAAGATGTTGATTTATACACATCTATTTTGGAAGCTGGTGATATTCTAAATTATCACGTCAAACCCAATCGTCATGCTTGGTTGCAAATAGCTCAAGGTGTCGTTACTTTAAATGGTGAAGAACTAAGAGCAGGTGATGGAGTGCAAATGAATGGCGAAGAACAACTCGAAATCAGTACCAACGTCGGTGCAGAAATCTTGCTTTTCGATTTGGCGTGAGAAGCTCCTGAAGAAGTAAACATTCTCCATAAAGAGTTACTCATTCTCAATCATTTTCTAGAGAAGTAGAAGCTTCCACTCTAGCTCCTAGGTTCAACCTAGGAGCTAAATTACTATTTAGTATCATTAATCGCGATACCAATTCACCTCTAATCCTTGGTTTTGACCTAAGTGCATATCTTTGTATGAGTTATAACCTATCATTTTCATCTGCTTTCCATCAACTTTCAAAGAAAGAAACTTTTGAAAATAGTTTATCTTTCCGGAGCTAGTGATTTGAATTTCAAAGTAAGTTCCATCAGTCACTCTAGTCACATTTTTGTATGTCAGCTTCCTATCTTTACCGAACTTGATTGTAGTTGGTGTCATTGATAGGGTTTCTCCTCTACCATTAGACCACTGACCAATGTATGGTTGAGAAGATTTTGCTAATAGAAAAGGTTTGCTGGAATGTGCGTCAACTTTCGTTAAAAGTCTCGTTCTGCTATCCTCGGTTATGGAAATATTTCTTACAGCCAGTTCACGAAGATTAGTTTCTGGATTGATGGCATCTGCTGGTGTTTGAAAAAGAGTATATCCACCAACTGAAGTCGCTATTAAAAGTCCTAAAGTTGTCAATTTATTGTTGAAGAATATAGACATGATTTTCTATTTTAGACTGATTTCACAAAACAAAAGCGATAGATGCGCAATTTGAGTAGAGCGCAAGCATTACCCAACATTTACAAGCGTTTGCGATACAATTACCGGATGATTTGCATCTTCGTAATCAAAGTTTCTAGTCGGGATTTACCGCAAGGCTCAGCGCTTTGGCAATCATTGACTGAAACTCGGCTATAAGATAGCTTCACTTTCTTGTTTAAAAAACGTTTTTCATTTGCACAAATCTCAAACGACGCACCGACACTGTTATACTGTTTTCCTTTTTCATCTACTAAGTTGACGTAGCACATAATGTCACCATTGACCATACTTTTCACTGTGGCAATTGTGGATCTTTGAACTGGTTTCTTCTGTGCTTGTACGTCAGTGTGGCTAGCTAGCAAGCCGATAGCAGAGGCGGCAAAGACAGATACAGATAAACTTATAGCTTGAAAACGTATTTTTTTACATTGCATTGTTTTACACTCCTTTAGTTATCAGTTAACAGTTAACAATGACTGAATAACTCAGGACTTATGCAAAGAAACTCGGTTTCTACCAAAAATCTCTGTTTCGCAACCAAATACGAACGAAGAAACCGGATTTATGGCAGATAGTGCGTAAGTCCTATAACTGGTAACTGTTAACTGAAGAGGCTGTTCACTGTATTTAATGAATCATTTACTTGCTTCTTCAGCAAGTCTTTGACGGGTGACTAGATTAGCTTCTCCTGCTGGTGCACCTACGTTGTACTTTTGCTGAAACTGTTTGACTGCCTCAGTCGTTTTAGGTCCATAAAATGGTTCATTGAATGAGAAGTTTGTCTTCATAACTTTATTTAAATTTCCGTGAAGAATTCTCATCGCTTCAGCTAGTTTTTCTTGTGTTTTTGGACCATAGATTCCATCTGCTGTCAGTTTCATATATTTTTGAAAACTTATGAGAGCTTTTTTATCAGCATCATTGCTTGGATCTTCTGGATTTATATATCCAAATCCATCCAAGATATTCTTCAATTCTTTATAGTTATTTTTTGAATAATCAGGAATACGATATCCTTGTGCTGTTTTACGTTCTGGTGTAGGATTTCCTGTGATTGCCATTGATTTTTGAGCCTTTAAAATACATCTGTTGTCTATTCCTACATCACATTGATTTGATATTCCTGAAAAGAGGTTTGACGACTTTTGCCACGTCGAGCACCACGGATAAATTCAGAAAACTGTACAAAGAAAAAGCTCTTGCCCTGTGGAATCAATTCTCGGATATGAAACCATGAACTGAGTGCTCTGTCCTGTCAGGTAGGGGTTGGGGTTGCCAATTTTTCAGGACTAGGCTCCGTGTACAAAAAACGCATTCTTCTCTCCCCCTAGACCCTTACACCCCACACCCCTAGTTTTGGTCAGGAAGAAGCTTGAAGGACATCCACAATGAGTTACTGAAACACAGTGACTCAACGGATACTCGCCATCCTTACAGTATGCGGTTGCGCATCTATAAAAAAAAGAAACTTCCTTGCAGTTCGCGCTCCTGAATGCTTAGCAGTCGTTATCTAACCCTATTTTTGTCAAAAAAGCAAGATTAGAACATTTTTAGCAAGAATTGAAAAGACTAAATGGAAAATTTATATGTAAGCTTGTTTGTATCATTCTCCTTTAGATAGATTAGATAACTCAACGGAAGAAGTATATTTGAGTAGAATACTAAGTGATTCAAGTAAGAGCCTTATGCTAACTAAGCAATTTATCCATGATAACGGCTCCAGTTTTTATTAATATCCAGTTTCTTTCTTCTTAAATGCCCTGCAAGTCATGAAATCTCCTGAGCCTCAAACTCATCTTGAAGACAATCATCAAGAGAACCAATCAACAAAGCCACCCCGCATACAGCGAAGGTGGCTTTGGCTATTGTTAGCCTTAGTGCTACTAACAGGTGGAGGTTTGGCACTTTGGCGTTGGCTGGCTTCTCAAAGTAAAGCACCCGCAACTGCTAACGCTCAAGCAGCAGCAAGAGTCAAGATATCTACAGTACAAACTGGTACTATTGAGGATAGCCAGGAGTATCTTGCTCGCTTAGAATCACGTCGTTCAGTGACTCTTCAGCCGAGAGTTCAGGGTCAAGTCGCCCAAATATTTGTCAAATACGGAGATATAGTGGCTGCGGGAACTCCCATTATCCAAGTAGACGCTAGAGAGCAACAAGCATCCGTTAGTAGTGTAAACGCTGCTGCTGAGGTTGCTCAGTCACAACTGGAAAACGTCCGCGCTACTCTAAGGTCTCTCGAAGCTGAACGATTGTCTAAACTAGCTGATTTAAAATTGAACCAGCAGGAGTACGAAAGGTATACTAGTCTTGCTTCTCAAGGAGCGGTCTCTCGGCAAACTAGTGAACAGTATGCCAATAGGCTAGCAACATCACAAGCAGCTGTTCGTGAAGTAGAAGCTCAGATTAGAGCACAGCAAGCTACCATCAGCCAAGCTGAAAAATCCTTAAAACAAGCACAAGCTAATATTAAAGAACGACAAGTCCAGCTTCAGTACTACAAAATTACAGCTCCTTTTGGTGGCACAGTTGGGAACATACCAATCAAAATCGGTGATTTTGTCAATACGTCTACACAATTAGTTACCATTACTCAAAACCAACCTTTAGAGTTAAATATTTTCGTGCCCATTGAACGAGGTTCTCAACTGCGTAAAGGAACATTAGTGGAGGTTAAAGATACACAAGGTAAGGTTCTAGGAATGAGCCGAGTCTCTTTTATAGCTCCTAGCACTAGTAAGAACACTCAGTCTGTACTTGTTAAGTCGCTCTTTGATAACTCAAAAAATCAACTGCGAGCAGATCAGTATGCTCGCGCAAGAGTGATCTGGAGTCAGCGCCCAGGAGTATTAATCCCAGCAACAGCAGTCGCTCGTGTGGCGGGAGAAACTTTTGTTTATACGCCAACTCTAGCACCATCAAAATCTCCTCAAGAAGATCAACAAGGAGCATCCCAACTGGAAGCTCGGCAGAAACGCGTGAAGCTAGGCAACATTACAGGTAACAACTATCAAGTTCTTGAAGGATTACAACCAGGAGACAAAATTATTGTCTCGGGGTTACTCAATCTGAAGGAGGGCGCTCCAATTATTTTTGAATCTCAGCCATAGGGACAAGGTGACAAGGGGACAATGAATTGACGACTCCTCCACCTCCTCTACTCCCGATTCCCCTACTTCCCAATTACTCTATGACTTATGTTTGTTGACTTCTTCATTAAGCGACCTGTCTTTACCAGTGTGTGCGCTATTATCATTTTGCTTGTAGGGGCAATTAGCATCCCTACATTACCTACGGCGCAGTATCCAGACATCAGCCCAGTTCAAATTAACGTTTCTGCAAACTACGTTGGTGCGAGTTCTGAAGTTGTAGAAAATACCGTTACAACTCTTTTGGAAAGAGAAATTAATGGGGTTGAGGGCATGAAGTACATGACCTCAAGTAGTAGTAGTACTGGTGCCAGTACAATTACTGTCACATTTGATGCAGGACGCAATAAAGATATTGCAGCAGTCGATGTGCAAAATCGAGTGTCGCTAGCTGAACCACAGTTACCAGAACCAGTACAGCGAACTGGGGTCACTGTTAGTAAGCAAAGTAACGACATCCTGTTAGCAATGGGTCTTTACAGTGATAACAACGAGTTTGACAACGTATTTTTAAGCAACTACGCTGACCTCTACTTAGTAGATGCTCTACAAAGAATCAACGGTGTGAGTGAAGCGCGGATTTTTGGTGAACGCCGCTATGCTATGCGTCTTTGGCTTGACCCTAATCGTCTTGCTAGTCGCAACCTCACCCCCCAAGATGTGGTTGATGCTCTCGAAGAACAAAACATACAGGTGGGTGCTGGGCAAATTGGTCAACAGCCTGCTCCAGAGCAACAATCGTATCAAATAGACATAAGAGCACTCAGCAGACTTACGGAACCATCCGAATTTGCGGAAATGGTGATCAAAACAGATGAGAATGGCAATCTCGTAAAGCTGAAAGATGTGGGTCGGGCGGAACTGGGAGCAGAAAACTATAACACCTTCCTGCGGTTTAGAGGTAAGGAAGGTGTTGGTATTGGGATATTTCCCATTCCCGGAAGTAATGCTTTAGACGTTGCTAAGGCAGTGAAAGCCGAAATGGTGCAACTTGCACAAGATTTTCCACCAGGGATGAAATATCAAGTAGCGTTTGATACTACGTCATTTGTGGAAGCATCCCTTGCGGAAGTCGTTAAGACGCTGTTTGAGGCACTTGTCCTCGTCATCATAGTCATTTTTATCTTCTTGCAGGACTGGCGCACCACCCTCATTCCCGTAGTTGTCATTCCTCTGACATTAATTGGGACTTTTGCCTTTATTAAAGTTTTTGGGTTTTCCATCAACACCCTGACCTTGTTTGGTCTGACTTTGGCAACTGGGTTGGTGGTCGATGATGCAATCATTGTCGTTGAGGACATTTCTCGCCTGATCGAGACGGAAGAAATGTCACCGCGTCAGGCTGCTTCTTCAGCAATGCACGAACTTTTTGGGGCAGTTATTGCGACTTCTCTGGTGATGATGGCTGTGTTTGTCCCCGTTGCTTTCTTCCCAGGCTCTACAGGGCAGATTTATCGCCAATTTGCGTTGACAATTGCCTTCTCAATGGCAATTTCAACCTTTCTTGCTATTACTTTAACTCCTTCTTTATCAGCCATACTAGTACGTCGTGGGCAAAGACCCCGTGGTGTGCTCGGTTGGGCATTTACAAGGTTTAATAACCTCATTGATTGGACACGTAGAAAGTACAAGCGATCGCTTATCTTTTTAAATCGTATTAAGGCGATCGTTGTGCTGTTGTTCATCCTCTCTCTAGGGCTGACAGGTTGGCTTTACATCCGTGTTCCCGCTGCATTTCTCCCCGAAGAAGACCAAGGCTATTTCATCACCATTATCCAAGGTCCAGAAGGTGTCTCGCTCAATTACACCAGCAAAGTCATGCGTCAGGTAGAAGAAGAAATACTCAAATTACCTGAAGTTGTGGGTACTTTCGCCGTAGGTGGCTTTGGTTTTAGTGGTAGCACTGTTAACAATGGTGTGATTTTCACCCCCCTCAAGCCTTGGGAACAGCGTCATGAGCCAGATCAATCAGCACAAGCAATCATCAACAAATTGCAGACGAAGCTGTCGGCTATTACAGACGCAAAAATCTTGCCAGTGAATCCGCCATCAATTAGAGGTTTAGGCAGTTTTGGTGGTTTCCAATTTCAGCTACAAGATAGAAGAGGTACTGGTGGCTTGGATACTCTACTACAAGTCATGGATCAATTACTTGAGCGTGCAAATCAGCCACCAGAATTGCAAAAACCTGTATTTAGTACTTTTGCTGCGAATACGCCGCAGCTTTTGATAGAAGTAGACCGCAATAAAGCCAAGGCGCTGCAAGTTGATGTAGATGATATCTTTAATACTCTACAGAGTTATTTAGGTTCGCAGTACGTCAACGATTTTAACTACCTCCAGCGGACTTACCGAGTCTATGTCCAAGCAGACTCTCAGTTTCGTTCTAATCCTGAGGATATTAGTCGTTTGTATGTCCGTTCTACCGCCAATGATCAAGCCAACAATCAAATGATTCCCCTGAGTAACTTGGTGAAAATTATCCCAACTACCGGGGCGCAAACAATTAACCACTACAACTTGTTCCGGTCAATTGAAATCAACGGTTCAGCAGCTCCAGGTTACAGTTCCGGACAAGCCATTCAAGCAATGGAGCAAGCTGCAAAGGAGGTCTTACCAGCAGGTTATGGTTACGAATGGTCGGGACTCTCAGTTGAAGAGCAAGAATCTGGTGGTCAAGCACCGCTCATTTTTGCTTTGGGACTTGTCTTCGTGTTCTTAGTATTGGCTGCTCAGTATGAGAATTACATTGACCCCTTGATTATTATGTTTTCAGTCCCCTTAGCTATCTTGGGAGCGCTATCAGCGCAGTTGCTGCGGGGTCTATCCAATGATATATACTGCCAAGTCGGTCTAGTGATGCTGATTGGTTTGGCAAGTAAGAATGCGATTTTGATTGTGGAGTTTGCCAACCAACTACGTGATCAGGGGCTTTCAGTTACTAAAGCAGCAATAGAAGCATCTGAACAACGCTTGCGACCAATTCTGATGACAACATTTTCTTTTATTTTGGGTGTTTGGCCATTGTTATTTCCCGAAGGAGCAGGCGCAGCGAGTAGAAAGTCTCTCGGTACAGCGATTGTTGGCGGAACGCTTGTCTCTACTTTTTTAACTCTGTTTATTGTACCAATTCTATATATCGTGATTGGAAAGATTCGCGATCGCCTGACGCGACGACCTAAACCTCCACAGCTACAGCCTGTTGAAGATGGTAGAGTTCCTACTGAAAGCCATCGTTAACTCATCCCCAGGCTGTAGTAACGCCACTTGCGAAGACTGCGGGTAGACGCCCTCTGGGCGTCTACAAGACTCAGGACTAATTAGAAACTGGCACATTTTTAAACGCCGCTGTATCTGGTAGAAAGATATCTATGCTGTTAACACCCTCAGGAATCCTTAACCAAACATAAGCATCAGCCGAAGCTTTGGGACGCAAATCAAATAGATTAACACTACCCGTTGAGCGCTTTACGTCAACTCCTTTATAGGTTTCGCTTGTATCTGGATTACGTGCTGTTGTGTTGTAGATTCTTACAGATTCAGTAGAATCAATTCCATCCGTAGCAAGGCGACGGATACGCATCTGCACATTCACCACATCACGGTTTCCGGTTTCTGGATCTTTAATCCGTTTTACCGATAGTAACTCCACCTCTGCTTTCTTACCAAAGGAAGGTTGCACAAATTGACCAGGTTTAATAGCAGCACCTGTGGCGACTGGTGATTGTGCTGGTGTGGTTGGAGATGAAGATGCAGGCGTTTCCACTGGATCAGGCGTGATGTTAGGAGTCGTACTGGTTTCTACATCAGAAGTTTTTTGGGTAGAAGTCGTGGCGGTAGTATTACCAGCGTTAGCAACGTTCAGCGTCTGTTGTAGGGTGAAAACTTGGTAAGCCGTATAGCCACTGCATAATAAAGCCAAAGTTGAGAGTAAGACAGCTACACTAGATAGGAATGTACTCACACCGTAACCTCTACTTCACACATACTAAGTTTGTTAAGTTTGTCAATCTCTCGATTTTGTCATGCCGTGAGTACATTTGGTTAATAACTTGCATAGGAACTGTCTAAGTTACGAGTCCCAGAATTTTGACCTCATCTCCTTGGTTTAAAATTTTTCCGGCTTCTGATGCAGGTATATTTGTGTTCACGCTTAACCTGTAGAAATGATTGAAACGGGTTGGCGTTGTCCAAGGTGGTAGAGACTCCCTGCGCTTAGCCACAAATGTTTTTTGAAAATGAGTTGTTACCTTTCCTGTTTGAGAATCGCGTGAGGGAACAACGCAACGCTGACAAGGATTTATCCCTTCAAACAGAATCTCCCCTACTTGAAACTGAACACACTGATCAGCTTCAGCAAATAACTGATCTTCCCAAAACGGTGGAACTCCACCAATCTCTATATTCGCTCGCAAACGGAGTCGCATTTCATCAACACTTACATCAGGAAACCAGGAAGCGACTTCTGCTATTGTACCTGTGCTAATCACGGTGGGTCCTTTGGCATTGGTGTCGTCTGGAAAGCCAGTTATCGTATTCTGCACAAATTTAACTGGAAAGCCAAAGTAATCACTCAACCAGGCTTCTAAAGAAGTTTGCTCATCATCAACGTGAAAAATAGCTTTTTGGTCTGTTTCCTGAATGTGTAGGGAGATTGTTTTGAACCTAGCATCAAATGTTGATCGCAGTAAATGAACCTTAGCAGTGCGTTTTCCATTGACAAAATGACCTTGCTCATTAAACAAGGCAAACTCTCGGTCATGCTGAAGTGCGCCACTCTCAAGAATTGTTGCTTGATTGACATCAATCCCGTCAAGAGATTTTATTGGGTAGATATAAATCGTCGCTAGGTAGGGTGACATAATCACATTGCTTTGACGAAGACGGAAACATCCAATTGCAAAATCAATTGTGCCTACTATCCCATGCTTTACATATATTTTACTTGTACAAGCTCCTGTACTCCCAAGGCTTCACAAACTTAGAATCACTCCAGACTCCTCTGTGACCGTTTTTCGCCAGAGTTTCAGCTTGTTCAATGATATCTTTACTGGGACACTTGTTTAAATATGGACGGTAAACAAGTGCTAACCCCTCTCGGACTAATACTTCTTGGATAAAAGTTCCATCGCGCAAACGGATTTCAGCCACTTTGCGCCCATACCTATCACTATCGGTGATATTTAGTTTGACGCGATCGCTCCTTGTTTCACGAGTTGCTGTACTCGTTCTTGCGCCTTTGCACCCCAATCAAATTGATTGCGAGTCCGAGAACTTTTACTTTGCCTTTCCTTCTTAGAGTGAGGGATTTCTGGTGCATCCACACATGCAAATCGTACATTGAATTTGTCCCCCTTAGCGTCTTTCACCGCGAGAGTATCACCATCACTGACTCGTTGAACTAAGTCACCGGAGGGAAAAATTCGATCACAGCCTATCAAACCAAAAATGAGGGTAGCTGTACAAAACCAAAGAAGCGCCTGTTTAGTCAGTCTCACAATATATTTTATTTGAAATAAAAATAAGCTAAAACACGTCTAAGTTGCGTATTATGCTGTAAACATTGTCAAAAGTCAAGATAAAGAAGAACGCAGAACACAGAACGATAGTTACAGAATATCCCCACGGATAGAATCCGGGGGATTTTAAGAAGAAAAACTTTCTTTTTCTCCACGGATAAATCCGGGGGCTTCTGACGCATTTGTCCCCTGAAAAATAAGCCTTAGCGCAGCGGCTCCCCTTGGGAGCTTCCCTTGTTTTGTTGATTAGTGTTCCAAGACGAGTACGCGTAGTAATAGGGCTGGCTTATTTTTCTACGTGGAAGACCTCGTCACCAATACTTAGAGCCAGAACTCTTAATTTATCAAGGGAAAGCGCGTTTAATATTCTGACTTCACGAGTTCTGGAGCGCGCAGCGGGGCGTAGCCCGTTCTGAGTTCTTTCTTGGTGATAAAGAGTCAATTACAAAAACCCCGATTTGCTCGGGGTTTACAGTGCCAAAACAGGTTTCCTGTGACGCTTATATTGTGTCTGGAAACAAAACCTCGCACGCCATCCAAAAGATATAAAGCTGAAATTTGTGATGCGGGATACATCTTGCTAATGAGCAAGAAATTCCTCCAAGCTTGGTACATCCATCCAGCTTGATGCGTCATTAGATTTATGGGATAAATCCATCAATAACTGAGAGTAAACCCCTTCTCGCAACGATGGAACAACTTCTTTGTTGCGTTCAATTCCTTGCACCCATTGGTCTATCACTCTAAGAAATGCAGAAATACGACCATCGGAGTGATTTTTCGGAAATAATAATCGATTGGGAATTTCTATTTCAGCCAGTGGTTTACCTGGTTGAGAAAACCAAATACGGAACCCATGTATGTAATCTTTTTGATTTTCACTTCCTAATACTAAAGTACCGCGATCGCCGTAAACTTCTATCCAATGAGTACGAGATGCATGAACCACAGCACTGATGGAAACTTGACAAGGTGTCCCATCTGCCAACTCTAACATGAGCATACAGGTGTCATCCGTTTCCACAGGTTTTAATTCTCCAGTGTTGGGATTTAGTCTTTGGGTAATGGCGGTACTGAAATGGGCGTTTAACTTACGTACAGGACCAAAGAGCCAATGAATATAATCGAAAGTGTGAGACCCCAAAGATCCCAATGCACCACCTCCTTGGTCTTTGCGAGAGTACCAGTTCCAAGGACGTGTAGCATCCGAACGAGAAGAACCTAACCAATCAATTCTGATGAAACGCTTTGAACCCACATAGCCTTCTGACAATAGTTCAGAAAAGAATTGCCATCCTGGTACGAAACGAAATTCAAAGTCTACAGTTGCAATCACACCAACTTTTTGTGCTAACTGGTAAAGTTCTTTGGCTTCGGCTGCATTTATAGTTGTGGGTTTTTCTATTAATACGTGTTTCCTAGCTTGCAACACTTCTCTTGCCATTTCATAATGCAAAAATGGCGGTGTGGAAATGCTCACTGCTTGGACTTCTTGTAGAGAGACGATATCTGCGATTGTGTTGCAGGCGTAGGGAATATTATAGGATTCTGCGATGGCTTTGGCTTTATTGAAATCTTGGTTATACACAGCAACTATCTCTGTGTAAGCATGAGCTATAAATCCAGGAATATGAACTTTCTGACCAAATCCTGTGCCAACAACAGCAACACCAATCACAGCTAAACTAATTCCTTTAAATATTTGGATTTTATGATTATAGCATTTCTGGGATGGCTGTACTTAATAACTGATATTTTTATCATTTTAAAAACCTAATTGTGAAAGGGTAGCGATAATATTGACCTTTGTAAGCTTTGATAGCTGCAAAATTTACTAAAATTAATTGCGATAGCATTAATAATGAAAAAAAGACACCAAGAGATGCCAATAAACTATTAAAAACAGTCTCTAACTGTTTCGTTATAAAAGTTGTAGTTATTGCAATACCAAAAGTGAGAAAAACTAAAAAGAGCGATGCAATTATGATGATCAACGCATAAAATGCTAGCGAGAGTTGAAAATTCAATGATTCTTTTCCTTGAAAATCAATCCAAGGGTCTTTTGTTTTTCTCCAATACCAAATTATCAATGGTCCCAAGAAATTCAAAAACGGCAAATATAAAGGAATACCTAAGAATAATAAGCCTGCTAGTGGTAGCCACAACAAAGCCGAGAGATGACACAACATTGCCCATATACGAACTTGTTGTCTGGGACTTTTTCTCATGGCTTTTATTTTTCCGGTGGAGTGTTGAATAATTATCCACCGTACCATATCAAAAAGCCAAACAAAATCTTAAAATTTGAGAGGAAATTGGAGAGTCAGAAGCGAGAAGGATTCAACAGCATTTTAAGCTGTGGCGAGTTTGTTTCTTTGGAAGCGCTCAAATGGATTGAAACCAGGTTGGATCTGTGCTGTAAAGTTGACTCCTACCCAATTATGTGCAGTTTCTTCGTGATGGTAAAGCATTCGAGTGAGCAGCTTTTCCCAATTATGTAAGGGAAGTTGACGCAACAAATCGGTAAAACTGTAGAAAGCATCCAACCTACTCCAGAGTTGTTCCAGTCCGCCGAGTTTTGCAGATGTGTCTACTTCCAGTAGCTTCAATTGTGCTAAAACTTCAGCTTACATGATTTCACAATCGCGATCACTTAAAGGGCGATCGCCAACAACCTTCGTGATGTCATCCGACTCGACCTTACGTTTGCTAAACCTGCTGAAAGTGGATTGACTCTCTTAGTCCAACTGAGAAACCAGCACCCAGAGATTCCAGTTATAGTTTTAACGGGACGAAATAGTTTAGCTCACAGATTAGAAGTCGCTCGTTTAGGGGGTCATGCTTTTGTACACAAATCAGTCTCTTCTCGTGAAATACAGAGAGCGGTCATCGAACACTCACAGGGAGGGATAGAGTCATCTGACACCCATACCTAGAATCAATCAGCCAAAACGATTGTTAGCTTTTTTGGTCAAGTGCTTAATTTTGGAAAACAATGAACTCATAAGATTTTCTTTTTCTCGCAAGTAGGATGGTTCACTCTTATGAAAACGAAATTTTTCATAGATAGAAAATATATTTTACCCAGAGTTTGGTCAAACCGAGAGCTAGAAAAATTAGCTCACTTTTTCTCTGGAGATATTGCTAATGTGAGCGGATGGCAAGATAGTGATAAAGAGGGGAAACATTACAGAGATTATTTTGTCAATGCAAGTAGCTATACGATGACAAACTATAAATCTGATGCTAGAGGTTTTCAGGGGTACGAAAATGAAATTTTCCTAAATTTAGAAAATGAATTGCCAACGGAACTGTTGAGTCAGTTTGATGTCGTTTTCAATCATACTGTCTTGGAACATATTTATGATGTCAACACTGCCTTCAAAAACTTGTGCTTAATGAGTCGAGATATTGTCATCATAGTTGTTCCATTTTTACAGCAAATGCATGCAAGTTATGGAGATTATTGGAGGTTTACACCGTTAACAATAAAAAGAATGTTTGAGGAGAATAGAATGTTACTTTTGTATTTGAGTTTCAACAGTCATAAAAATGCATCGGTGTATATATTTGCTGTAGCTACCAAGAACGAATCGAAGTGGACAGAGAAAATTCACAAGGAATTTTCATATTTAGAAAAGGATAAGCCTCTAGATGGTTTTGAATCTTATATTGGTTGTCATGCTATACAAAATCATTTCTATTCCATGAGTCGGTTTTATCAGAGAATAACTGATTATCTTTATGTTAAAACAAGGCAGTTATACGGAACATTAAAAATAAAATTAAAAACGCTAGTTGGTTTATAAAGAATTTAAAATAAAAGTCAAATAAAAGTGAAAGATTGTGATTTTACAGCAGAAACAAAGAAAGTTAAAGTTTTCATTAGTGGTTAGCGACTTAGCAGGAGGCGGAAGCGTCCGGGCATTTTTGCTAGCACAAGTTCTCAAAAAGCTTAACTATGAAGTAGAAATTGTCGGTTTTATTTTTGGAAAAGAACTTTATGCAATTCCTCCCAATGGTATCAAAATTGATTCCATTCCTGGAAAAAATTATCCTGAGTTTTTGAGCTACAGTCGGCAAGTTTTGCAAAAAATAGATGGAGATATTATTTATGCAGTAAAACCAAAGGTTACGAGTTTTGGTTTGTCTCTACTTAAAAAAATCAGCAGCCGTCGTCCTTTGCTTTTAGATATGGATGACTGGGAATTGAGCTGGTATGGAGGTATGAACTGGAAGTATCGTCCTAGTCTTAAGCAATTTGCTAGGGATATTTTCAAGAAAATGGTGCCTTGAGATTTCCCGATCATCCACTTTATATACAATGGATGGAAAGCTTAGTAAAAAATGCAGATGCAGTAACAATAGATACTCAATTTCTCAAAGAACGTTTTGGCGGTGTTTATGTGCCTAATGGTAAAGATACCGACATGTTCAACCCCAATATGTACGATTCAAAGGCAAGCCGAATTCGTTATGGTCTTTCTAACTATCGAATTTTAATGTTTCCAGGAGCACCACGACCGCACAAGGGTGTTGAAGATGTCTTGATGGCGTTGGATCGGTTAAACCAGTCAGATTTAAGACTGGTGATTGTCGGTGGCAGTCCTTATGATGACTATGATGATAAACTCATTCAAAGATGGGGGCGTTGGATTATCAAGTTACCTAAATGTCCTGTTGAGGTTATGCCTGATGTTGTAGCAGCTGCTCACATTGTGGTTGTTCCGCAGCGAGATACTATCATTGCTCGTGCCCAGTTTCCCTTAAAGTTAACAGATGGAATGGCAATGGCTAAACCTGTATTATCAACCAGAGTTGGAGACATTCCAGAAATTTTAGGTGAAACTGGCTATTTGGTTGACCCAGATTCTCCGGAACAAATTGCAAATCAAATTGATTTTATATTTCAGAATTTAGAGTCAGCAAATGAGCGAGGTTTAAACGCAAGAAACAGATGTATAGAAAAATATAGCATTGAGGCTATGGCATCTACGTTGGAGTCTGTTATTGCTAGGTTGTGAATATTTATGAGATGTGGATTTTTAATGGGTGATTAACCAGATTAAACTAAGTAAAAAAGTAAGATTTGAGGTGTACTTGTCTTTTAACGAAGCAGAAAGACGAAGATGATATTAATGAGTTTTTGAATCAAAAATCAATAAGAATAGAAATCCCCAATGTCTACGAGCAAACGACTACTAAGATTTGCTAAACCATATCCAGGTTTGATTATCCTGACGATATTGTTGGGATTTTCTGGAGCTTTATTTAATGGTGTTAGCACTGCTCTGATTGTGCCAGTGATTTTAAGAATAGTGGGACAAGAAGTCGATTTAAGCGGTGCTCCTGCCATTATCGAAAAAATTATGTCTCCCTTTGAGAATATTCCAGAAAACTATCGTCTAGGGATGATGGGTGGGGTCATTATATTTACAATTTTGTTAAAAAATATAGCGACTTACGCTAGTACATTGGCATCTAGTACTTTAACGCGCAAAATAACTTCGGATATGCGCGAAGCCGGCTTAATATTATTGCTAGAGATTGAATTATCTTATTACGCCAAGATGAAAATTGGTGACATCATCAACAGTCTTGGTGGAGAAGTTAGCCGTGCAGCAAGTGCTGTAGGTAATACAATCAAGTTAATTATATTGGGGATTACAATTCTAGTTTTTGTCGGAGTACTCCTATCAATTTCCTGGCAATTGACGATTGCTACTACAGTTTTGCTATCTTTGATAACGTTAATCAATCAATATGTGATTTCCCGTTCCAAACAGTTTGGTAAGCAACTCAGTGATATGTCTAGAGCTTATTCAATCACTATACTAGAAACTTTAAACGGGATTCGTCTAGTCAAGGCAACGGCTAGTGAAGAAAGAGAATATCAACGTATTAGGAAGCTCATTCATGAACGCGAAAAAGCTGATTTTGAATCTCAGGTTCATTCTGAAGCGATCGCACCATTGAGTGAATTCATGGGTGTTACGGCTTTAATACTGATTGTCTTTTTGAGTCGTACTTTCTTTGCAGACAAAATTTCCTCTCTTTCAGCAGTACTACTCACATATTTATTAGTACTACTACGACTGTTACCGTTTATTTCTCAGTTAAATACTCTTCGCAGTAGCTTTGCCAATACGGCTACTAGTGTAGATATAGTTGCTGACTTTTTACGCTGGGATAATAAGCCAGTCATGAGTAACGGTCAAATTCCTTACATAAAGTTAAACAAGGGAATAAATTTTCAGTCGGTTTCCTTTTCCTACCCTGGTCATGAAAAGTTGGTACTAAAAGATGTAGATTTATACTTACCGCAAGGTACGACACTAGCTTTGGTAGGTGGCTCTGGTGCAGGAAAATCAACATTAGCAGACCTCCTACCCAGATTTTATGACCCTACATCTGGGTGTCTTACCATTGATGATATCGACCTGCGTGATTTCGACTTGCTCTCGCTACGAAAGGCGATGGGAATTGTTAATCAAGATACCTTTCTTTTTAATGACTCAGTGTGGAATAACATTGCATATGGACGTCCAGAAGCAACTGAAGAGGAAATTATCGCCGCAGCAAAGCAAGCGAATGCCTATGAGTTTATCAGCAAATTGCAGCAGGGATTTCACACTATTATTGGCGATCGCGGTGTGATGTTGTCTGGGGGACAAAGACAACGCCTTGCTATAGCGCGTGCTTTGCTACAAGATCCAGAAATTTTGATTCTAGATGAAGCCACAAGTGCTTTGGATACCGTTTCCGAACGCTTGGTACAAGACGCGATAGATAACCTCAGTCGCGATCGCACAACATTGGTCATTGCTCACCGCCTTTCCACAGTACAAAAAGCCGATAAAATTGCCGTATTGGATCAAGGACGTGTGGTAGAAGTGGGAACCCATGAAGAACTTTTACAAAAGGGTGGTTATTACTCGCGTCTGTATGCAATGCAATTTGCTGATAAGGAAAAAACAGCTACAAATCGCCAGCAAAGCTTAATCCGCATCTCTAATGAAATTCGCACACGGCTTAACTCTATGATTGCTTCTTTGCGTTTACTAGTTGATGATAGGGAAGACAATCCTCAACAGCCAGAAAAATTAATAGAAGAATCCTACAAATCAGCCTTAAAAGTTCTCAACACTATTGATGTTTGGGAAGATATTATTAACTTGCAAACAAACTGGACTTTATCAACTGCAGAGCAAAATCACAGCGTAGCCACCCCAAATCAAAATTTGATAATTATCTGCAATCAGTTTCGGATAACTCTTAATCCTATACTGAACTCTCTAAACTCCCTAGCCAATAATGTGATAGACACACCTCAAAAGCAACATGAACTCATTCAGGAAGCTTATCAAGCTGCTATACCTCTGCTAGATAAATTAGATTATTTTGAGGACAGCGTTAAATTTTAACATCATGAAAAATACCGCTCTTTAAGGTCTACCCCGAAAAAGCAGCAGAATAGCGCAAAAAACTTTACCTAAAATTATGAAAAATCACAACTTGAGAAATCATTACATTTTTTTTTCGAGTCAGATATCACTCCAACCGGACACTGCTCACGAGATTCATGATGTTCTTTGTGCTAATGCTGTGGCTAACTTAGGTTACTATTCAGTTTTGGTTTATCCAGACAAGAATCATATATTTTCTCATCCTTCTGCATGGATTCAACCTTTTCAACCCAAAGAACCAGATGCTAAATTTGTAGAATTCTACGATGTGGGGAAAAAGTTAAAAGTAGCTTCACTAACAATGCCTTGGTTTATTGGGCGGATAGCGAAAAGATGGAATAACTCTACTACATTAGTGTCAAATTATTACTTCCCAATTCATATTTTACCTTACACAAAAATAGTACACACAAGAGATTGGACCTTTATCAGAACAGCAGTAAAAAACAAAGTTCCAGTTATCTATGAGCGTCACTACTTCCAAGAAAATCAATTTGAGCCAGAAATTGTCAAAAGCCCATATTTTCAAATCGCCATAACTCAGTCTGAACCAATCAGACAAAGCCTCATAGAGAAGGGTATGCCACCGGAAAAAGTGATATGGTTACATAATGGCACAAGTCAATCGTTTTTTCTCAGACAACCTGATGCAGCCGAAGCATGGCGAAGAGAACTTCTTAAAGATGGACCTAAGCATCTTATTGTCTACTCAGGCGCTTTATATAGTTTCAAAGGAATTGAAATTTTAATTGACGCTGCCAAAAAATTACCAGAAGTTCAGTTTGCAATTACAGGTGGAACAGAGTCACAAGTACAAGCTTATCAGAAAGTCGCTCGTGAGAAACAGGTAGATAATGTTAAATTTTTAGGCTGGATACTACCACGCGAACGATTAATTAGCTTGTTTCAAGCTGCTGATGTTCTGGCTCATCCTCACCGTTCTGGGAAAGAAGCAGATTTCACGAATCCTGTTAAGTTTTTCAGTATATGGCATCTGGAACTCCAATCGTTGCAACTGAAATTCCTCCTCTCATGGAGTTTAAGAAGACTTCTTTAGTAGCTGGTTGGTGTGAGCCAGATAATCCTCATAAATATGCCCAATCTATTCGGCATATTTTAGAAAAATATCCTAGAAGGATAGAAGGTTATGCAGATACTATCAATTTAGCACGTCAGTTCTCTTGGGAAAATCGAGCCATAAAAATTCTCAATTATGTCAATGAATCTTTTCGTCCACCCATAATTAATAATTAATAATTTAGTAATTTTTTGGTTAAAATATGAGCAAACAAATTGTGGGTATGCTAACTTCTTATTCTGGTATTAAGAATATTGATTGGCTTTGGCAACAAACTCCTCACTTTTTCGGACACTGGGGCAATATTCAAATGCTGGCTAAAAACCCAAAGCCAGATTTTATGCTGCTGTATCAGTTTGATTTTCCAGAACCTCCCCAGCAACAATCCTGGTTAGAGCGTATTCGCCTTCGCCGAAAGCAAGTTGAATTATCAGTAGATATGAATTCTCTTTTGCGTGGTGTTCCTAAAGAGCGAATTATTTACTTACTACGAGAACCGCCATTAGATGAGGTTGTTAAAAGAAACAAACACAATTATGAGGAAGCTAAGAAATATTGTGGTTACGTTTCGGGACCAGATAATTTTGCTCCCAATCCAGATTATATGCCTGCAATCTGGTATCACAGTAACTCATTTCGTGAATTAAATGAAATGTCACCTCCACAAAAAGTTGCATCTTGCAGTTGGATTACCTCCGGAATTAATCGCACAGCTAACCACCGCCAACGATTAGAGTTTTTGCAATCCTTACAAGCCAGTGAAGTGAAGTTTGATTTATATGGACGTGATTTACCTGCTTGGGCAAAATCACCAGGAGTCATTGGCAGTAAATGGTATGGTATGGCACCATACTATTACAATCTGGCAATAGAAAACTATGCCGGAAATAGTTGGTACGTCAGTGAGAAGCTTTGGGATGCCATACTTGCATGGTGTCTACCAATTTACTATGGTGGACCAGCTGCTGATAAACTATTACCACCAGGGAGTTTTTTACGGTTACCCAGCTTAGATGAAAAAGGCATTGCCTACATAAAAGAGGTCACTGCTACCCCCGATGCTTGGTTTGCAGCAAAAGAAGCAATAAAAGAAGCCAGACAAATTATCCTTCACAAACTAAATTTACTCAACTGGCTTTCAGAATTTGTTGACAAATTCCTGTAATAAATTCTTAGTTATTTAGCAAATTCTTTCCCTTGTCCAGAAAAATATGGATGGCATTTGTACCCTCGCCAATGACCAAGTTTACGATCAACTCGTTGCCCTACTTAATAGCATAGAAGCAATTTATGGGCACAAAATGCCCGTCTGTGTCTATCCTTACGACGATAATACAGCGCAAATTGCTGTAGAAATTGCTCGCCGTCCCAACGTACAACTTTATGATAATCAAGATTCAATTCAGCAATGGGATGAGTTTGTTCGCAGTATTTGGGATGCTCATCCTACCGCACAGAAACATTGGCAACAAATTGGTAGTAACAAATATCATCGAATTGGCACCCATAGGCGTTATTGTGCATTTGATGCTCCTTTTGACCGCTTTGTATACATGGATGCCGACACTTTATTAATGAGTCCTCTAAAGCAAATTTTTAATCGACTCAATCAATATAACTGGGTGGTGTATGACTTTCAGTTCAAAGACTTATCTCATGTTTATAATACCTCATCAGCTAAATTAAGGGAGTTATTTACACCAGAAAAGTTACAAACAGAAATATTTTGTTCGGGTTTTTATGCCTCCAAAAAAGATATATTTGATGTGCAAAAGCGTTCATGGCTACTGGAGAAACTACAGCAAACAGAAGCAGAAGTTCTCTATGATATGGCTCCCGACCAAACGATTCTTAACTACATGGTCATGCGTTCAAGCATATCTAGCTATAATTTTGCCCATCAGCTTCCTGAAAATGAGAGAACTGGCTGTTGCGTAACATCTCCTCATTTTGAAGTAAAAAACAATATTTTGTATGACAAAGGTCATCAGTTAACTTATATTCACTATATCGGTTTGTCGTCTAAGTTATTTACCCGTCTTTGTTCTGGAGAAAATATTGATTTTCCTTACCGAGAAATTTTCTTGCATTATCGTTATCTGCATGAAGCAGACAAGCGACCAAAGTTCAAGAGTACGCTGAAGGCTTACAATGAACCACCAAGTTTAGCTACACGTATTTTACGAAAATTAGGATTAATAATACATTTATGACTGTTTCAAGTGTTAACCGAGACAAAGATTTGAGGACTAACTCAATGAAACGTGGAATTTATATTATTGCTAATGATAAGGTAACAGACCATGCGATCGCACTACTCAATAGTATCCGATCGCATGATACAAAAACACCAATTGTCATGATTCCTTATGATGATAAGTATCACAGCATTGCAGATACACTCACGAAACACTATGGAGTACAAATCTATGAAGACTTAGATTTTATCGATAGATTATCAATAAAATTACATGAGGTTTTTGGAAATAAGTTTTTTGCTCGTCCCAATCAATTTCGCAAGCAAGCTTGTTGGTTTGGACCTTTTGATGAGTTTTTATATATAGATACAGATATAGTTGTCTTTGAAAAAATTATTGATAATCTTAATTATCTAAATGAATATGATTTTATTTGTTGTGATTATCAGCACGCTGGTGGTATGACAAATGTCTTCACACCAAAAGTTTTAGAAAAAAAAATCTTTACTGAAGATGAGGTCAAAGATATTTTCAATGGTGGTTTTTGGGGTTCAAAGAAAAACCTTATCTCGGAACAGGATTTGTATGAAACTTTCGCTGAGTGCGCTGCACATCCAGAATATTTCGATTTTTCCCAAAAAACTTCCGACCAACCTATTATTAATTATATGCTTCTGAAGCGAATTCCATCTCGCTTTAACATTGTTCGTAGAGAGGGGAAAGCGCCGGGAAATTGGGGAGGAAGTCATCATTTTCAGATTCACCAAAATAGACTGATTGACCCTTTAGTAAATCAACCTCTGCAATATCTCCACTGGGCTGGTATTCGGATTGAACCTGGTTGTCCCTATTGGGAGATTTGGGAATATTATCGCAATCTTAATCCTGTACTTCCACCAGCAGTTTTCCCACAAAAACCAAAAAAAAGTCAGTGGGAGCAGACATTGGAGAATCTGAAGAATCAATTAAGGTTTAGGAAAACTAATTTGTAAAATAAACAGGGTAGGTACTATCTCTACCCTTGTTTAGTAGCTAGCAGTTCTACTGCTAAGAATCTAAATCAAGAGCTTGTATCCCTTGACGTTCCACATAAGTCAGCATACTTCTCAACTGTAGCCAAATCAGCAAGGCAGTTAGAAGAGCAACTGGTACACCAATTGCATAGGCAAGTAAGGGCGGTAAGCCAAATATTTCAAAACCTGAACAGAGAAATAGACAAATACCAGCAGTAGTTCCTAAAAATGGTATAGATAAATATCTAATTGCTATACGAGAGCCAGAAGTTTCTGCACCTTCGTCTTGCCATTTTTGAACACTTAATTTCAGCGTTCCCCATAACGCGATATCTGAAACTAATGCTGCAAACAATCCAGCAACTAATAGAAAATAGGGTGCTTGTTGAGGACTATAGTACATGAAGACTCCTGTTGATATTGAGTATGAAATTATAAATTCGGAATTATGAATGATAATAATATTCTTTCATAATTCCTAACTGATAATTCATAATTCTTTTAAGGCTTTCGGTAGAATAGCTGCTACTCCCTCTCTGGAAAAAGTTGTTAAAACTCCAATCGCTACGTTAAATAAGCGAGTTGGTTGTAAGTCATCTTTAACCAAATCCCACAAGCGTTGGACTTCTTCTGTATGAAGACGGTCATCTTCAGTAAGAGCAAGCGCCAACTGTCGTCGGAGAAATTTGCCTTCATCAGAAAGGAGATATTGCAATCCTAGTTGAGCTGTAGGTAATACATCAAAATTCTCATCAGTGCGGGCGATCGCAATCAAACTCTCTAACCGAGACCACTGGAATCTATCATCTTTGAAAAGCACATTGAGCAAACGTCGCCGCAGTTGTGGAGATTCCCCTGTCAGTAAGCGCCTTGCAGCGTAAGGGTATGCCACTTCAACAATTTTGAAATTTGGGTTGAGGCTCAGAGCAATTCCTTCCTGTGTCACCAGAGAACGAATAATGAGAGCAAACTTACTAGGGACTCGGAAAGGATATTCATACATCAGTTCCGAAAACTCATCGGTGATGGTTTTGAAGTTAAAATCCCCAACGTTTTTGCCAATGGCATCTCCCAGCACTGCTTCTAGTGCTGGTACTATCGGATGAATATCCGTGTTTGGAGTTAGAAAACCTAGCTGAACAAAGTCTTCGGCTAATTCGTTGTACTCTTTATTAACTAAATGTACGAGTGCATCTACTAGAGTTTCTTTTGTAGTTTCATCCAACTGATCCATCATACCGAAGTCTATGTAAGCCATACGACCATCAGGCATGGCAAATAAATTACCTGGATGTGGGTCAGCATGGAAAAAACCGTGTTCTAAAAGCTGTTGCAAACCAGAAGTCACACCAATTTGGATAATTGTTTCTGGATCTAAACCTGCTTTGCGGATTCTATCTGTTTCGGTAAGTTTGAAGCCGTTAATCCACTCTAAGGTTAAAACATGGGTATTGGTGTAACGCCAATATATAACTGGTACTTTGACTCGGAGATCATCGCGGAAGTTATTTCCAAATTTCTCTGCGTTGCGGGCTTCGTTGATGTAATCTATTTCCTCAAATAACTTGGTGCCAAACTCGTCCACAATCATTGTGAGGTCGTGACCTAAGTTTAAGGGTAACCAAGGACTTAACCAACCAGCCGCCCACCGCATGAGATAAAGGTCGAGTGTAAGACTTGGGCGTAAGTTGGGGCGCTGTACCTTCACCGCCACTTCTTCACCGCTGATCAAACGACCGCGATAAACTTGACCCAAGCTAGCCGCAGCGACGGGAGATGGAGATAACTCGCTAAAAATCTCGTCAATTGAACGCTCTAGTTCAGTTTCAATAATTTTGTAGGCGAGTGCGTTATCAAAAGATGGTAGCTGGTCTTGCAGCTTCACCAGTTCGTTTAGATAATCTTTACGTATCAAGTCTGGTCGCGTTGACAGGGCTTGACCAACTTTAATGAAGGTGGGACCGAGGCGGGTCAGCAACTGTCGCAATTGAATAGCCCGTTTGAACTTATTTTGCTCCTCTTGATTTAGCCATTCATCCCACTTGAGACTGAGAATAAATACCGCAAAAAACCAAATAATCTTTATTGCCCGCATCCAAGCTAACCAAGGACGGTAGCGGTAGTAGCGGGCGATCGCCTTTGGATCGTAGCGTCGATTATTTTGTTGTGTAAGGGTTTGCCAATTCACTCCCTTATTTTCCTCTTTAACTGAAAAAGGTTTTATTTTCTAGAGCTAAACTAAGGATGCCTTTTGAGCCATACAAATGCTTTGTTAGCACAATCTTAGTTGTTCCTTGTCATTTAGCTAATCTTTACTTAACGTTACTTTTTATCTTTTATTTTATATTAGTACACAAAAGTATATATACAGTGAACAGTGATCAGGTCGAGCATGGGGATTTCAAGCCCAAGTGAGACCTACTACGCTACGGGTTATGGGGGACTGGAGACTCCCAACTGAAAAACTAATCACTGATAACTGTTCACTGATAACTGTTGAAGGCGATCGCTTTTTTTGGATCTCCCCAAGCTCATGTAAGGTTGAAAGCTCATATATGAACTGTAAACCACTTCTAAATAATTTTTTTATATATTTATAAAATTTTATTTACAAAAGTACAAGTTTTGAAAAAATTACACAACGTTGTGTAGAATGTTACAGATTCATTGGCAGGCACATTATCTGATGAGCCAAGCCAAAAGTTATCACTATTGCATAAATACCTAAGGAGTGGCTTGTTCATGAGCATTATTCAACCTTTGACAAGCCGTAAGCGGCTGTCTTACGCAGTTGCATTTGTCGCTAGTATCATTGCCGCTCTACTCATTGGCTGTTTTGCGACCCCTAGTTTTAGCCAAACCAACACACGAGACAAATATCTTTGGCCATTTGCATCCACATCGCCTTGGAATATGCCAATCGGATCAAATGCAAATTACATCGCCGCAAAAATTGGAAAAGCTGGTTATGCTGCGGCAGATAAAGAATATTTCTTCAAACCCAAGGATGAAGATCCATGGGGAGGATATCCGTGGCGTCAAGTTTATGCTCCTGGTGCTTGGGGTGAAGGACGCTGTACAAGTACGAAACCTATGGATGATACCTGGCTCCCAATTCCAGACGATATCATCATTCCAGACGCCACGAGCAAGCCATATCACACTCCCAACAATGCATCAGCCTTCTTGATGCCTGATGGGAGAACCCTAATTCAGCTTGAACCTCTCACTCGCTGTCAAAATGCAGGCTCAATCTACGGTTGGCGTTATTATCCAAATGTTGATATTTACGGGGATGGAATAGGCGGAGCACATTTTGGTTCTGGTCTTTCTTCTATTGGCGGCTCTATTCGTCAAGGTGAACTGCAGGGCGAGCAACGAATTCGTCACGCCTTAAAAGTAGTCATTTGGGGAGAAAAATACCTCTACTACTCTCAGTCTAATCCTGGGTATCGCTGGCCTGCAGATAGGGCAGATTCCAATGCAGCCAACCAATACCATGGGAAAAACCCCTCTTTAGTACAGGGGGCACTATTGGCAATTCCTCCATACGTAACCGAACAAAATCTCAACTTGCAAACACCTGCGGCTAAAAAGTTATTTCATGCCTTGCAAGATTATGGTGCTTACGTCGTTGATGATGCAGGCTGGGATGCTCACTACTTTGCAGTTGAGCAAGGAGTGACAGAAGAGTTTCGCAACACCTTTGGCTACGATTTTGAAGGGTCAAATGGTTCATTTTATGAAGATGTTATGAAGCTCTTCCAAGCACTTTACATCGTTGATAACAATAGCTCAAATAGCGTTGGTGGTGGTGGAACTCCTCGTGTCAGCCTTGCTCCACCTATTGGAAATTAATTCTGTTAACCCAAACTTGGAGGTTACGCCCTTTCAAAGGCAAGTTTTCGTCTTTAACGGTTTTATAGACTTTTCAAGTAGAGCGTTGAACACTGAAAACACAAGACCTCGTTCAATTACCTCAAAATGACCCTGTTTTTCAGGACTGAAGCAAAAAAACCCGGTTTATATCAAAAATCCTCTGTTTCGCAACCAAATACGAACTCAGAAACCGGGTTTCAAGGGAGGTGGTGCGTATCACCTCAAAATGACCCTGTTTCTCTTCCCCACCCTGTAGAGGTATAAAGTACCCAAACGGAGGTTTAGATGAAAATGAGTCGCCAGAAAAATTAAGATTGTTTTAAAGAAGCCAACCAAGCTAACCTAAAACAATTGTAAACTCTTGTGTAAACTCTTGGTTGGCAAGGATCACCAATCCTTATCACGGATTGAAATTATTGGCGAGATTTATGAGCTACTACATTTCTCCCCGCTTTCTGGATAAGCTTGCAGTTCACATTACCAAAAATTACCTCGACCTTCCTGGTATTCGAGTCCCCTTAATTTTAGGTATTCACGGACGCAAAGGCGAGGGCAAGTCGTTTCAATGTGAGTTAGTCTTTGAGAGAATGGGTGTTGAAGTGACTCACATATCCGGTGGTGAACTGGAGAGTCCAGATGCTGGAGATCCAGCACGTCTGATTCGTCTGCGCTATCGAGAAACAGCAGAGCTCATTCGCGTGCGCGGTAGAATGTGCGTGATCATGATTAACGATTTGGATGCAGGTGCTGGACGCTTTGATGAAGGGACTCAATACACAGTCAACACTCAGTTGGTAAATGCCACACTGATGAATATTGCCGACAATCCCACTGATGTCCAACTTCCCGGTAGTTACGACGCAACACCTTTACATCGTGTACCGATTATTGTGACAGGTAATGATTTCTCTACCCTCTATGCACCTTTAATTCGGGATGGTCGGATGGAGAAATTTTACTGGGAGCCAGACAAAGATGATAAGGTCGGTATTGTCGGCGGAATTTTTAGCGAAGATGGACTTTCACGCCAAGAAATTGAAAAGTTCGTCGATACGTTCCCAAATCAATCGATAGACTTTTTCAGCGCTTTGCGTGCCCGAATTTATGACGAACAAATCCGTCACTTCATACATGACATAGGAATTGGGCATGTATCTCAACGTGTGGTTAACAGCATAGAAGGTCCGCCACAATTCAGAAAGCCTGATTTTAGGCTATCTCACTTAATTGAAATGGGCAACTTGATGTTTGCTGAACAACAGCGAGTTGAGAGTTCCCAACTGGTTGCTGAGTATAATCGCAGCTTATACTCTCGTAATCCATCCGTACCTTCTCCTACTGCGACACCAACTCCTCAGGCGTCAAGCAATAGCGTAAACCAAGGTACAGTATCTAATGGATACCAAAAACAGCAGGTATCGAATACCCATTTGAGCTTGGAGACACAAGAACAGATACGTGAAATTTTGTCTGGTGGTTACAGAATCGGCATTGAGCACGTAGATGAGCGCCGCTTCCGCACAGGTTCCTGGCAAAGTTGCATAACAAGCCTAATTACCGGCGAACAAGATGCAATATCAATAGTGGAATCCTGTCTTGGAGAATATAGCAATGAGTATGTACGCTTAGTGGCTATTGATCCAAAGGCGAAACGGCGGGTTGTAGAAACGATTATTCAACGCCCGAATAGGTAAAGTTGGTAGTCATTCAAGTCCTGAATTGCGAGTGCTGAGTCATTTTTACTCAGCATCGTGATCAATCTTTTGTTATCAAAGTGATTATTCACACCAAGCAAAAAAAGATAGGTAAAGGCTTACTCTTCACAGAAAGACGACAAGGAAGCCCCGTCTCTTTTAGAGCGGGGAGGAATTGTCGCCTTGTCGTCTTAGTCATTAGTCATTAGTCATCAGTCATTAGCCATGAAAAAATACCAGAGTTCTTGTAGCGCAGCGGTTCCTCTTAGGAACTAAAACTACGCTCGGACTAATGACTAATGACTCGTTAGCGCAGCGCTCCCCTGGCTTTAAATCAAAACAAGCGTAGCGATGTTTTGATAGCCAGGGGATGAGTTAACCATCCAAGATAGAATCTCTTTATTGAGAGACGATTCAAGTTTCTTAGCAAGCACCCTCAGAAAAGATTTGTTCAATTCGCTCTTCTTGTGAAATATCATGGGTAACCAGAGTATATAAAGACGCCCAAGTTGCTGGTCCTACAATTCCATCAGCTTTAAGACCTCTCGCCTTCTGAAAGTCTATCACCACCGCTTTTGTCTTCGGTCCAAAATTGCCGTCAGCATTAACATCTTTGTAGTAGTTATTGAATAATTCCTGCAACATTTGAACTTCATCACCTTTGGAGCCTTCTTGTATAGTCTTTCTCTGTGATACCCACACTGCATTGTCTAATGCGATCGCAGTTTTTGGTCCTACAATACCGTCAGCAGTCAGTTTTTGATTCTGCTGAAACTTGATGACAGCGGCTTTAGTTTGTGGACCAAAAATACCATCAATTGCACCTGAATAAAACTTGAGCGTTTTTAGGAATTCTTGTATTACGGTCACTGGATATCCACTTGAGCCTTCTTTAAGAGGGAGGATAGAAGTGGTGGTAGTCATAGCATTCTCCTTTTGGAACTAATCACAGAATTTTGCCAAACTTCAATCAAGACTAAAGCTCGCTTAGCCGCTTATAGCCTACATATATTACAATCCACAGAGTTTAGTTTGCAGCTACAACCCAATTGCCACTACCGAAGTTAAGGAAGTTACAATCAAGCTTAACGATTTTTTGCTATGAGTTTCCCAAGGCTTGGAGTATGGAGGATTTCAGTTGCTCACAAGCAGTCAAAGTTCTTATCTTCGGAAATCCAAAAACATCCTTAAATTTAGTAAAAATACTTAAAAATACATTGGAATTGGTATGTGTGATGGTTAAAAATGCGTATTTAGCAAAACTGCTCTTGAAGTCCAAGATACAAGTAGATTCTTTCATTTATCCAACCAAATGCATTTACTGAACAGGTAGACTACTCATGAATGTTCACAAACACAGACGCAAACGGGGTGTTATTTTGACTGCTCAGGGATTTGAGAAACTTGAGCAAGCAAAATCTCATGCCGAAAGTTGGGAAAATAGGTACAAATCTTACACATTGGAAGCTTTAAGCGATCGCACTGGCTTAGATCCAGATACTCTGATGAAAGTCTTCGCATGCAATGTTGGAGTTGATAAACGAACCTTGAGTCGTTGCTTTAGAGCTTTTAACCTACAACTTGAAGCAAGTGATTATTATCCTCCCCAAAGAGAGAAAACAATTAGCACTCAGTATTTATCTCCAATCCCCTTAAAAAAGGCAAAAAATCAGATAAAACACAAAATAGATTGGGGTCAAGCACCGGATGTCTCTGTTTTTTTTGGACGCACAGCAGATCTGGGTCTGCTAACACAATGGATACAACAAGAGCACTGTAGGTTAGTCGTGCTTTTAGGGATGGGAGGAATAGGCAAAACCTATCTGTCAGTAAAGCTAGCAACGCAAATTCAGAACGATTTCGAGTTTGTCATTTGGCGAAGTCTTCGTAATGCTCCACCTATTGAATTCGTGCTAGCAGATATATTACTCTTACTTTCTAACGAACAGGAAACTCATTTACCAGAATCTTTAGAAGATAGAATAGAACGGCTGATCGACTATCTCAAGCTTTGTCGCTGTTTGCTGGTCTTAGATCATGCAGAGGCGATTTTACAAGATGCTTCCGGAAACTGTAGTGTTGGTTACTATCGCCAAGGGTATGAGGGTTATAGTGAACTTCTCAAACGAGTTGGAAAAACACCCCATCAAAGCTGTGTAGTACTAACAAGTCGGGAAAAGCCGAAAGGCATTGGGGAGATGGAAGGAAAAACATTACCAGTTAGAATATTGCAATTGGGAGGATTGCAAGCAATAGAAGTACAGGAAATCTTTAAAGCCAAAGGTTTCTTCTACGGTTCAACTGCTGACTGGAGCAAACTCGTTGAGTATTATGCAGGTAATCCGCTAGCATTAAATATCGTCTCAACAACGATTCAAAAGATATTTGATGGCAATATTTCTGAGTTTTTAAACCATAACACAGCAGTGTTCGGTGAGCTTCGCCATCTTTTAACAGAGCATTTTCAACGCTTGTCCGAAGTAGAAAAACAGATTATTATCTGGCTTTCCCTTCATAGCCAACCTGCTTCATTCTCAAATCTGCGAGAACAAATATCGCCTACGGTATCACCACAACAATTACTAGAAGCATTGGAATCGCTGCAAGAGCGATCGCTCATTGAGCAAAAGAATACTTTTTTCTCTGTGTTATCTCTAATGAGAGAATATATAACTTGTGATTCTACCTCAAATGGTAGAAGACAAAAAGGGAAACTCAGTCGTAGCGTTCCACCACTTACCATCGTGCAGTAACAGCGTTAAGTTGGAAGCAGTAAACTCAAAGTGTAACTCACGCTTTTCAAATTCAGACCAAGCAGCTTTAAAGTTCTGGCGGGTTAAGTCTTTAAATGCAACTGTCATATGAGGAGCAAAGGGACGAGTTTTCCCAACCCTGTCAACAATTCCCAAGTGACTTTCCAGATGCGCCATCAAATCAGCATGCAAAGTCAATAGTTCTGGACTTCTGACAACATTGATATATATCACACGTGGAGCAAAAGCAGCAAACCCACTCAGTGTGATTGGCACTGACTTTTGACGGCTGGCAAAATCTTCAAGGCATTTTTCTAGTGCTAATACCTCGGTATCTGCCCATTCAAAGGGTGGTTGTAGGGTGATGTGCGGTGGAGATTTTTGCGCGTGACAACTGTCATACTTATCCGCAAAGTACTGCTTAATCTGGTTGGCGTAGTCTTGAATTTCCTCCGGTGGCAGGAGAGCTATAAAATAAAGTCTCTGTGATTGCAGCATCATGAAAGAATTGGGGCAGAGTATAGTCAATTTATTTCACTCAAGGTAGCTTAGAAAGCAGATAATTGCCGTGAAAAGATCACAGCATATAAGGTATGAGAGGTCGCAAGCAATGCCGTGGTTTGTCAAGATAGAAGAAGGCAAAGTTGAGAAGTCCACCTTTGACCAATATGTAAGCGCTCATCAGGCTTACGTACAGGATTTGATTGCCAAAGGACACAAAGCGAAAACTGGCTACTGGGTGCAAAGAGGCGGCGGCATGATGCTGTTTGAAGCAGCCTCAATGGACGAAGCAGAAACTATTGTAGCTCTAGATCCATTGGTGCAAAACGGCTGTGTTCACTATAAGCTTTACGAGTGGAAAATTGTCGTCGAATAACACACGCAAGAGAAAATTTAATGCTATGCTGTTTATAGACTCGGATCTACGCGGCTTCAACGCCCAAACTTTGTCAGGACCGGAAGGTAGCAGCAATACGGGATGCTTGTAGCAGGCGTAGTCTCCGGGTCGCCTCATTTTAGGAGCGCAAAAGCAGCAATGCCTGGTTTTGGAGATATTGTTAAAAAGGCTTTTTACCTTGGTGTTGGGTTGGCTTCTTACGCCGGAGAGAAAGCAGGCGGGACAATAACCGAACTGCGATCACAAGTCCAAAAGCTGGCAGATGAAATGGTTGCGCGGGGCGAAATGACGACAGACGAAGCCCGCCGCTTTGTAGAAGATATGATGAAGCAAGCCCAAAGCGCACCCACATCTGATACAGCACCTAGTAAAACTCCTCCCTCTGAACCACGCCGCATCGAGATTATAGAGGAAGATGAGGAGCCAACTACTGTAAAAGTGACTCCACCCACTGAAAATGTTGATAGACTACGCGATCAAGTCAGACAAATGCAAGAAGAGCTGCGTAAGTTGCAACATGATAAGTAGTTGGAAGGCTGACAGAAGTGCTTCAGCCCAATACCGAAATATTTCTCAGTAATGTAAAATTTTTGTTCAAACGTAGTCCTTAGGGTGTACAAAAGTGCTTCAAGCCATGTAGCATTAAGCGTCCAGTAAATAATTTATAAGGACGTCAGGTTTATGGAAAAGTGGCAAAAAGAGTTTTGGGACATGATAGAAACAGTGGCTGATGAAGTAGAACACTTCTTCGTGGGGATGACGGAGATGGTAGATACCTTTTTTGAGATGACAGAAGAGATTACCGAGCAAGTACAAAATACCATCGCCACTGAATTAGATCAGTATTTGCAAGAGTTGACTGACCCACTTTTGGAAGTTTACTGGGAACTGGAAGACATTGTTATAGATGACGTTGATTTGGGTTTTCCTTATCCTGTTGAACCCTGTCAAGAAAAAAATCCCGCTTGCATTGGTTGTCGCCATTACCACGGTCAAGTTTACAGTGGGAATTTGTTAGTTTGTGGTATGCATCCCTACGGTTGGGAAGATGAAAATTGTCCAGACTGGGAACAGGAAGAGTTATAAGTTTGGTGTTAGTAGTTAGTCGTTAGTGAGAGTTTTAAAACTAACAAATAACTACTAATATCTAACATAATGCATTATAAGTAAAGACTAATAACTAAAAGACTAATAATTATGGAAATGAAATATGGAGAACGCAACATTGCGGAAGGGCAACTGATCACATTTCCCAATCCGCGTGTTGGAAGGCGATATGATATTAACATTACTCTGCCAGAATTTACGTGTAAATGCCCGTTTTCTGGCTATCCTGACTTTGCCACGATTCACATTACCTATATCCCTGACGAGCGAGTCGTGGAATTGAAAGCGCTAAAACTATATATTAATAACTATCGCGATCGCTATATTTCCCACGAAGAATCTGCCAATCAAATTTTGGATGATTTTGTTGCTGCGTGTGATCCTTTGGAAGTTACCGTTAAGGCAGATTTCACACCTCGCGGTAACGTGCATACGGTGATTGAGGTAAGGCATCAAAAATCATAACCTTTTGACACTCCCCGGACTGCGTAAGTATCGCTATGCTGTCTACGGTACGCTACGCTAACACTGACACAAAAAGTCCGGGGATTCTTGGTTCGTTGACCTCACTTAGCTTAAACCTCCTACCTCAAGTTCATTTGGGCGCTAGGCTTTGTCTCGCCACATGGTGGAATACTGCGCTTTACCAATCACATTTTTAAACTTCTGGATGAAAGACCTGATGATTTGTTGCAGGCAGTTTCTCCTCATCCTGTGTTGGTAAACTTAACTTATCCAAAATCTCCAACATTTCCCGCTCAAAAGTGACCTGAGCACGATTCGTTTTACCACCCACATACAGGCGACCATCTTTCTGCAACACCCAAATTTGGGAGTGAGAAAAGTAACTCATCACCACACCTAGCATAAGCAAGGCAAACCCTGTATAAACAATTGGTATTCCTGGATCTGCTTTAATTTGCAAGCCAGTACTCCCAACAACATCCAGAACTTTCAACGTTACACCATTGACTTGAGTAGACATTCCAGCGCGAACAGTGTTAGCCAACTTACCAGTAGCATCGTAAATCAACACCATTCCCTGCAAGTCTTTTGCTAGTAGGGAAACACCTTCACTTAAGTCTGGTTTAGTAGGAATCCAAGTTCCCCAGATGCGTCCATTACCGTTGGTCTTCAGTTGCGCCATCGGTAATTGAAAATCGGACTTTTGTTCACACGGACTCGAACAGAAGAAATTCCCCAATCAGTTTGATAGAAAGTCACGCCGTGATAACGCAGAGGACTGTTAACGAAAATCGTCTTGCGATCAACTTCCTGTTCCTGATTGTTCAAAACAGACATATCTGAGTAGAACTGATCAATTCCACCAGAAGAAGTGTAGTCAATCCAAAACCGATTGACTCGCATAGACCAATCTTTGGGTAGTGCTGTTGCCCAAGGTCCTGCATCTATAATATTTTTCACCGTAAAGGTGTCACCACTAGCAACCATTTCCTGGGCAACAAAACCAGTCATTGCTCCCCAAATAGACCCCAAAAGAATCGTCACCATACCTACATGAACTATGATAGGTCCGATGCGTCCGATAATACCTTTGCGGGCGTAGAGAGAATCATCTTTTTCTTGAAAAACTTTGTAGCGGCGATTTTGCAAAAGTTGAGTGAGGGAATTCACTGAACCATTGTCTAGTTCCGCACTCAAAGCTAACTTTTGAAATTGGCGGGGTTCGTCATAAAATTTCCACCGACGGGCAGCTTTTAAAGCTGGTAGCTGACGAGTAAAGGTACAAGCAGTTAAACTTGTTCCAAAAAAGATGAGTAATGCTAAAAACCACCAAGTTCGATAAACATGGTCTAAGCCCAGTATTAAGAGAACTTTCCAAGTGAGAAAACCAAATAAAGCTGGGTGTTCTGGGTAGTTAGCTTGGTAGAACGCTACCGATTGACCTTGCTCGATGACTGTACCAGTGATGCTGAAAAGTGCAATCATTAACAGCATCACAATTGCTAAGCGTAAATCAGTCAGCACGGGCAATAACTCTTGTCGCAATAACTGCCCAAATGCTGACCATATAGATTTTTTGTCAACTGAATTTTCTATGGTCATTTATCTAACAATTTATCTGAAATTATCTGAAAACTTCTACTGGAATCCGAGAAATTAAGGAAAGCACACCAAATCCTACCAACAAAGCGCCGCTGACAGGGTTAATCCAACCTGACCAGCGGCGTATTTCTAGCAATTTCTTAATCGAAGCCGTAAACGCACCTGCTAAAATCAGTGGTGCGACATAACCTGCTGTGTAGGAAAGCAGCAAAACAGCGCCTAGAATTAAGTCTTGCGTATTAGCAACCCAACCAAGTAAGCTTGCTAAAACAGGAGTACTGCAAGGGGAAGCAACTAAACCGAAACTCAGACCAATGAAATAAGCTCTCACTCCTTGGGGTAATTCTTGAGAAATCCACTCTGTTCCACCAAAAGAGGGCAATTGCAAAGGTAAGGCTTCCAGTAAATTCAGCCCCATGAGAATGGCAATGATACTGATAATAATTGGTAAACCAATTCCCACTTGACCATAGACTTTGCCAACAAAAGCTGCTATAATACCTAACCCTGCCAGTGTGGTAGCCAATCCCAAAGCAAACCATGTTGACTGGGCGATCGCTTGCAGGCGGTTTTTGGCTTCATAACCACCAATATAACCAATAGTAATCGGTAGCATGGAAAGCATACAGGGTGTGAGGCTAGTGAGCAACCCAGCGAGAAAAATGACGCCAACACTCAGCAAGCTCAAGTGCGTGAGTTGGTTGGCGACAAGGGTGTTAGCGAATTGTTCTAGTTCGTAAAGTCGGGTTTGCAGGGTTTCAAGCATGAGATATCTAAAAGCAGGGAATGCTTACTCTGCTCGAATTTTAGCTTAATTTTGCGTTGAGCCTCCACGCGTCACCACACCTCTTGGCAACCCAAGCTGTTCTGGAGTGACAGGTTCACCATCCTGCACGAAATCAAAACTATTTTTCACCATTGGTCCGTGGATGAATATTGTCCACGCTGCTTGATTATCTTTGATCCAGATATTGTGGTGTTTGTATGCAGACCGGAAGATAATTGAACCTGGTCTGTACCACCTTACGCCATCCTCAGTTTTCTCCCAATAGCCACCCTTCAAAATCAGACTGACGTTGGGCCAAGGATGATTGTGGAGTACTCCTTTGTACCATTCTGGTCGGTCTAAAATATGGTTAAGTGTGATATTAAACCACCGATTTGCTGAGAACAAGATAAAGTGAGTATGCTGTCGAGGTTGTGTCTTTTCTAAATTGTTGTACGCAGTTAGGACAGGTCGAGACTCTAGATACTTTTTGAACCATTTTTGAAGCATAGAGATCGCTCCTATGAGACCCAATGAGACAAGCGATCTTATTTTTCCCGTTAAGTCTGTTTAACTAACTACCAATCTTCACAAAGTTCGTATGATTTTAACCAGCCACGCCAGAAAACTTAGATATCCAGTTTGAAGCATGTAGCATCTAAACGCAGAAAATGCTCACTCTGCTTAGATTTTACCTTAATTTGGCGTTGAGGCTCCACGCGTCATCACACCATGAACAGTTAGGGTCGAGACTCTAGATACTTTTTGAACCATTGCTGAAGCATGGTAAATGTCTCCTGTAAAACCAGTTTTTTGTTTCCTGAGTAGAATATTAGCAAATTTAAAAATTGCTACAAGTCTGCCGAAAACTTTTCGTTTGATTTTTTCATCTTTGGATTAGTCCAGCCTTTGTATGAATTCAAAATTTCTGAATAATGGGAGCTGGAGCTTTCAAATTAATCAAATAC
>JAAUSC010000239.1 GCA_012031965.1 Scytonema sp. RU_4_4 | reverse complement strand
TATCTGTAAAATAAAATTAAATATTTTTGTATAAATGCGGCTAAAAACAATTAATAAATTTGATGAAAACTAATAGTTAACAATATCTTTTTAGAGTAAAAATCTTGTATTATAAGCGTTTCAGAAATTTTTATGAGGGAAACTTGTCAATCAAATCTTAATAAATGAGATAAGGGGTGTGGGGTTTCACCCCTCAATCGGAACAAGACAAAAATCAAAATAAAATCTCTTGTTCTGGTAAGTATTGAATCCCTGATAGTATACACAATGAAACATGTAAAAGAAAAACTTTTTGTAAATTATCCTGTAAAATTTCCGGATTTAGCAATAGAGTAAAAAGCAAAGTATGAGCTAACTGAGAGATTGCACCAATTCCAACAACCGCCATTTGGTTTCAAACCCCAGACTAATAGCTCAAGTCTTCTTTAGACGGCTGGTGAGGGCTAGAAACTGTAACTAAATTGTTGGACAAAGCTAGACATTAATTAACATTTTTGTCCAACACTCAAATGTGCTATTATTTCTCTAACGCGAAACAAGAGCGAAACATAGGATAAGTTCTATCCAAATTTAAGCCTGTGGACTGGTTAGTGCCGACACTGCCAGTCCTGTTGCAGGAAACAATCCGGGCAATGTCTAACAAGGTTCAACTTTGTCTAGCTTTGTCCAAGTGTTGTAGAACGGATTTGAGTCCATTGCGCCCTCACGGTCACCCCTCTTGGATGTTTTGGAGAGGAGATGGGGTGAGGTGTCATTGAGCCGCAACTTGGTAAGCTGTCGCGCTTTAAGAGCGCATATTATTTTGAGCGACTCAATCATTGAAACCCTTTTCCCTTATGCCTTCTGCCTTGAAAGTGGGTGTAGGGCTGTAAGGGTGTAGGGGGGACTCGGGGTCCCCTCTGGGGATAGGGGGGAGAGGGGAAAGCCAGACTTTCATGCTTGGCGGTGAAATTTTTTCATCGGGACTGCCTTGCTGTTGTGCATTTTTAATGCACAACAGCTTATCACTTGGAAGACTGATGGGAAGGGATAGTCCTGCGGATTCTATCGAAGCAGAGAGCGACTGCTCCAAAAGTGACCAGTAAGACTCCCAAAACTTGCTCAAATTGCAAGGTTTCCTGAAGAATCAATCCAGCAAAAATGACTGTTAGAGCGGGGATCGTAGCACCGATAATAGCTGAGCGTGAGGCACCAATTTTACGAATCCCAAAATTATTTAACAAATAGCTAAAGAGCGTCAGCACACCTAGTAAGAAAGCACACAAAACAAGTTGGAGAAAATAAGCACGATTCAGTTGTAGGTTCCAGTTTATGGGTAAAGGTAGTATCAAACCGAAGATAGATAATGCCAACATCGTAGCGAAGTTCATTAAGGTAAGAGAAACTGGATGCAGTTTGGCAGCACATTTGCGCGAGACTAAGAGGTAGAAGGCAAAAGCTGTTCCAGAAGCAATCGCTGCAATACTCCCCATACGAAGATTACTGATCACAGCGCTGTTAGAACTTGCTAAAACGAACAATTCACCTATGCCAATGACAGCTATAGCGCCAGAACTGAATAAAGTTAGGCGATCGCCTAACGAGCGGCTCCCTCCAGGAGCATCACGAAACAAAAACCACGACAACAATGCATTGATCATTGGATAGACAAAGAAAAGTGCGATCGCCATCCCAGTTGGAATTTGACCGATAGCAAGGTAAATAAGTACTTGAGAGACAAACAAAAAGCATCCGCTCACAATTGACAGTATCAACACCTGTTTTGCCGTCGTATTACTGGATTTTCCTCGAACTGAGTCACTCAGGTATTGCAAGTCTTGCCAGACTCGTGAATGCAGTATGGGAGCCAAAAGCAACATCAGTGGTACAACAACCAGCATCCTGAGCATCAAAATGAATAGCGAATTACCCAAAGTTGGTGAAATCAGGCGCTGTGAATCAAACACACCGACAATTTGGGAGCCAGGAAGGAAAATGACTTTAATAACTACGTTGTACAGCGCTGACGCCACTGTAGACAAAACAAGCAGGATAATTCCCGTGATTTGTAACGAAGAAATTCCCGTCCGCCTTCTAGAGAGAGGTTCCTTTGGTGTGACCTTTGGCTCTGGTGGAAGAGACGTTTCTACCTGTGAGACAGCGGGCGTTGGTTCTGGTACGGGAGTTGCTTCTGGTACAGGAGGAGACTGGGTTGTTTCGCTTGGCGAGACTATATTTTGGAAAAGAGAATTCCAAGCAGGGGTTTCTTCCTGGCGTGGACTACTGGGTAAAACCGTTATTTCTGGAGGAATATCTTTTTGCAACTTGGTTGGCACTTCTGATAAAGTTGGTTGTTGTTGTGAAGTCTGTTCAACCTCAGGAGGGGGAACTTGTACCATTACAGACGGTAAATTTCCTGTTGTTCCTTCCAGTTCTCTACGCAGACAATTCACTAACTCTATTAAAATGGCTTCGCCTTCCCTTTGCTGGACTGTCATTCGGGATAACTGTTGAGAAAAACTGCTTTGATAGTTTTTCAGCTCCTGTTGCAGTGAGTTAAAAGTGATAGTGAGAGTGTCATCCAAAGAGCCGAGGAGTTTTTCAGTATACTCATTCACTTCACTTGCTGAGCTACTCGTGGTTTCAGTGGGTTCAGAACTTCCCACTGATTGGGAACCACGCTCCACAGCTTGGGTCGCTAACGTTTCCAGAGAAGATTGCAGTTGCGAAGATATATGATTAGCCAACACTTGTGACAACTGACGAATCAACGCTTGCTGCTCATTAATTTGGTATCCCTGTTGTAGATTTTCTTTTTCCTCTTGCAGTCGTCTAATATCTTCAGTTAAGCGGTCTTTTTCTGTTTGCAGCCGCTTCATATCTTCCTGTAACGACTTGAGCAAATTCCGTTGGAGAATTTGCAATTCCTCAGTGACAGCCCGTAAGGCAGTTTCTGCTGTCCCATACGGATCGTCTTTTCCTCGCGGGTTATCTGGTCGCCTCTCGTATCGCCCCATTTGTCTTTAACCTCTGACCCTTTTGTGATCAAGCAGCTTACTATTGACTTGATCGGCGCTTATATTCCTATTATTTCTCTCTTGTGTCAATGGACATAGACCCCACCTTTAAAAGGTCATCAGAAATTGTCATGATCGACTGTGTAGTTATTGGTGATTTGGAAGAGCTTCCTAGACGAGAAAATCTACTCTTCCAAGCGCTTGAGTGATACACAAAAAGCACAATCTTTCAAAAATATTCAGAATTATGGGGGGATTTAACCCATGACTAGCTCTGTTATTAATCCAATTGAACGTCCCGAAGTCACGCAACAACTGTCTGAAAACGTTATTCTTACAACTCTAGATGACTTGTATAACTGGGCAAAAATGTCCAGTTTGTATCCGATGATGTTTGGTACAGCCTGCTGTTTCATGGAGTTTATGGCTGCTTATGCTTCTCGCTTTGATATGGAACGATATGGGATGATTCCCCGTGCGACTCCTCGACAAGCAGACTTATTGATTACTGCAGGTACAATTACCATGAAGTATGCTCCTAACCTGGTGCGACTCTATGAGCAGATGGCAGAACCCAAATATGTTATCGCAATGGGAGCATGCACAATTACAGGTGGGATGTTCAGTGTAGATTCTCCAACGACTGTTCGCGGTGTGGATAAGTTAATTCCAGTTGATGTCTATATACCGGGATGTCCTCCCAGACCCGAAGCAGTCATTGATGCGATTATTAAATTACGTAAGAAGATTGCCAATCAAAGTATCCAAGAACTGCCCCAACTTCAACAAACTCACCGCTACTACAGCATTTCACACAAGATGAAAGTTGTGTCTCCTATCAATGATGGGAAATACCTGAATAGTCCCACACGGGAAGCGCCATCTAAGGAAATTGCTGAAGCAACAGGATTACCTTTACCTTTGGCGCTTCAAAAGACTTCTGAACCGGAACATCGTCTTTCCTGAAGAAAATAGCTAGCCGTCACATCTGGCTCAAAACCTCACCCTGCTTTAGCTACGCTAAATCGTTCCCTCTCCTTAGCAAGGAGAGGGATGCCCGACAGGGCAGGGTGAGGTTCCGAGGAAAGTTTCGAGTCATGCGATGACTTGTGTGTACACCGCAGCCTTAGCAAGGAGAGGGATGCCCTGTCGGGCAGGGTGAGGTTCCGAACCTATGAGTCATCTTCCGAAATCTTCCAAGATAAAGTGGTAGAGATAACCAAATGTCATCTCGCATTCTGAGCTAGTTTATGGAACCTGCAACACTCACAGCAGCTGCGATCGCCACTCTAGCATTTAGCAAAGCAATCGAAAAAACCGCAGAAACGCTGACGGCAAGCGTATTAAATAAATTAAACAATCTGCGCCAGAAAATTTGGCAGAGGTTCAAGGGTAATCAGAAATTAGAACAGACGCTAGAAAACGCGCAGAAAGAAGGCTCAAAGGCAGATGTTGATTTGATTGCTGCTTATTTGCAGGTAGCAATGGACACAGACCAGAAATTTGCTCAAGACATTCAACAACTTGCTCAGGAAATCAACCAGGAAATTAATATTGGTAAGATTGAAGGGCGGAATGTTCAGAATGTTTATGGTGGAGAAGCTTTTCAGTCTAATGATGCTAATGCTCCCACTTTTCAAGGCGGCAGTAATCACAATATTACCTTTAATAACTACAATACTCCTCCTTCTTGACTGCAGCCGTCCGAACGGGAACGGACAAAGTTAAATCCCCCTACTGGAATACCACAAAATATCCCCTCCCATCAGGCAGTAAAGTTTGTCGGACGAGAAGAGGAACTGCAACAGCTACACCAACTCTTGCAGGAAAATGACCGCGTGGCAATAGCCGCCATTGCTGGTATGGGTGGAGTGGGGAAAACTGAACTGGCGCTGCAATATGCAAACACTCACCGCGAAACCTACCAAGGTGGAATTTGCTGGTTACTCCCGAAAGTAGAGGATGTGGGAGTACAATTGGTGCGGTTTGCCCGTACTCACCTTGGCTTAAGCAGTGTTTAGAAGCCACCAAAAACCGCTTGGGAGATGAGCATTCTGATGTCGCTGCTAGCCTCAACAACCTGGCAAAACTCTACTATTCCCAAGGAAGATACTTAGAAGCCGAATCTTTGTACCAACAAGCTTTGCAACTAATGCGACGCCTGCTGGGAGATGAACATCCCTCTGTCGCCACTATCCTCAACAACCTGGCGTTACTCTACGAATTCCAAGAAAGATACGCTGATGCCGAACCTTTGTACCAACAAGCTTCGGAACTAAGACGACGCCTGCTGGGAGATGAACATCCTGATGTCGCCGTTAGCCTCAACAATCTGGCGTTTCTCTACAACTTGCAAGGAAGATACACAGAAGCCGAAAAGTTGTACCAACAAGCTTTAGAGATTTTTGAACAACGGTTAGGGGTAAATCATCCCTACACTGTCAGTGTTCGTGAAAAATTGGCACGTGTTTGCGCTCAATTGGCTTCAGAGCAGGAAAAGTCAAGTTCTGAGACTCAACGTTGAAGTTCTCAACTCGGACTTTGCACTTTTGAAGCTGAAGTTCCGAGTTCTAAGCACGAAATTCCGAGTTCCAAGCACGAAGTTTCGAGTTCCAAGCACAAAGTTTCGAGTTCCAAGCACAAAGTTTCGAGTTCCAAGCACGAAGTTCCGAGTTCCAAGCTTGAATGATGGTGTTACACACGCGATCGCGGAGGCGGGGCGCAGCCCATCGCTCACCTAAACTCCATCAAACCACGAAAAGCGATCGCGTATCACCGAATGTGTTATATCATGTCCGGTAAATTACTTATGATATGTCATTGCGAACGGAACGAAGTGAAGTGAAGCAATCCCAACACCCTTGCGATTGCTTCGCTTCGCTCGCAATGACAAGTGTTCAACCGGACATGATATTAAAGGCTATTCCACTCTTCCAGTGTGATTTCTCGCTCCAAAATCACCTCAATTTCCCGAACCATCATCCGCAGTTGCGGTACAGAATACTCATCATTAGAGGGAATAGTTAGACGATGTTGCGCGTAAGTCATAAACTGATGTTTAGTGCCAGAAAAAGGTCCCTCAAAACCTAGCAGCCGCAATTTCTGGACAAAATCCCGACGCTTACAAGGTATCCATCGACTCAAGAACTGGCTCCTTGTTAAGGTCAATATTATTAATGACTGGTAGAGAATGTCCCAATTTCAACCCCAGTAAAATCCAGTCTTCCAAGGTTGAGCGTAACTCATCTTCACACTCTCGTAAACTTGGACCAAAGGCTATAACTCCTTTACAAGCAGGAATTCTACCTGAAAAGGTACCATCTTCTAATTTGTCGTAAACAGCCTGTGCAGTTGCTTGCTCAACATAGTCACTTAAGATAAACTGTACAGCCATTTCATCTCGCGCTTTACTACAACTTAGTTGTCATTTTCAATTCTATTGAAACACAAAAATATAGAGAGCGATCGGCTAAACTCTATCAAACCACGAGTATGCAATGCTCCTAAAGGGAGCCACCAGAGGCGATCGCAATTCTCCCTAAAATGGAATCCACTCCAACCGATCTATCCATTCTTCTGCTTCAGTCGTCTCCCAAACCAGCAAAAGTTCTTGTGCCAGTTGTCCTAATGGTATCCTGGGACGTACCCAAAATAGTCCCCAAATCTTTCCACCTGCTGCCCAATGTGCTTCCATATGAGCTGGCATACTAGCACGATTATCTGTTACCAAGAGCCTTTGCGATCGCTCCAGATAAAGCAACACATCTGGATCTGGTGTTCCCAGTTGCGGTGCATCTGGTTCACCTACACGCAAGATATCTATACCAGGGTTGAGACGCAATACAGCCACTTTCAAACGAGGCGGTAAATTTTCATCAAGCAAGAAACGCACTTTCACGAAGCATTTACCTGCGGTTGAGTTCTTTCAACTTTTAATGCTCTTAAGCGTTGCACCAAAGGTGAAGGATTAGCAGCCCATTCTTGGTAATGCTGTTCGCGCCACCTTGCCAAACGTGACAGGTAACCATCTATCTGAGAACGATTGTGCAGATAGTAAGTAATAGTAGCGTGAATCTGCTCCAAACTGAGGGTAGGCAGATTGGCTGCAATTTCTTCTGGCGTATATCCTTCTAAGTAATAATCAAGCACATTCTCAATACCGATGCGGTGTCCTTTTAGGCGAATATCATCGGGTGACAAAAACTCAAAATAATCTTCTAATTGCATCGGTCTACACTTGGCAAGATTCTGAAACTATCTTAGCTTGACGGCATAACATAACAAAAAGCGTCGCGCCTGATCGGCTACGGCGGGCGCTTTGCGCGATCGCTCACCTAAAACTATCAAACCATGAGCATGCGATCGCTTTATTGCTGCTACGGCTCTCTTGCTACTAGGCGATCGCACATAATATTTAGGAGTAGAGTTAAGTTAAGGCAAATTATGAAGAGAAAAGTCGTATTAGAACCCAGTGATGAAGGGGGATACACCGTTTATGTGCCTTCGCTTCCAGGCTGCATTAGTGAAGGGGAAACTCTCGAAGAAGCATTAGACAATATCCAAGAGGCAATAGAACTTTATCTTGAGCCTTTAGAGGATGAATTAAGTGTTACAGAAGGAGCAATAGTGAGAGAATTGGTGCTGTGAGCAAAGTTCCCAGTTTACCATACACTAAAATTATCGCTGCATTAGAACGTGATGAATGGGTTGTTGTACGCCAGCGCGGCAGTCACATTAGACTAGAAAAAACCACGCCAGATGAAGTATTGAAATTAACAGTTCCAGCTCATAGACCAGTTAAGCGTACCACTTTAGCGAAGATTTTAAAGCAAGCTCGTATAGATGTTGAGCGATTTTTAGAGTTGTTATAAACCAATACGGTTGGTGATAAGGCTAAAAACTGATACTGGCGTAGGTTGGGTAGAGCGCTCCGCTCTACCCAACCTACCATTCTCTTAACTGAACCGTATTGTGTTATAAACGCGATCGCTTACTGCAGTTTTCTATTCACAACTTAATACAGCACATTGCAAGTGAATGAAGTACAGTACTAAGGTTTAAAAGGTAGACTATCACGACGAACTCACGACTGTGGACAAAACCCAATCACGCAACAGACGATTGACTTCATCTGGTACCTCATCATGAGGACAATGACCCGCCGTCAGGAAATATTCGGTAAGTTCAGGATAATATTGCCGAAACTTGTTTGAACGTTCTCTCGCATTCATCCAAGGGTCAGCTTCTCCCCACAATATCAACAGAGGACTAGTTAATTGCTTGAGCAGCATATCAACTTTTTCCCCTTGAGGAGTGCTAAACACAGACAAAAATACATCCAAAGCACCTGAGTCGCATGCAGGACGATAAATTTCTTCTACTAATTGGTCTGTAATGGCACTTTTGTCAAGATAAACCTTTTCTAAAGTTTGACGAATCACCCAAGGTTGTTTGATGTATTGAAATAAGAGAAACTGGGCTACAGGCTGTTGAAAAATCCACCTGACAACTTCACCCAGTAGTTTTTGTAGCTTTTCGTTTGCCTTGGGAGGCTCAATTTGAGTTTGTAAAGCTTCTGGTTCTGGTGAGGGCTGGTTTTCGCTAAAAGGACCAGCACTGTTGAGCAATACCAAACCTGCTGCTGCATCAGGACGTTGTGCTGCAACACACAAGCTTGCATACCCTCCTAAGGAATTACCTGCTAACACTGCCTTTTGACCAATGACTTCAGTGATAAAGTCGTTGAGCTGGTCGCGCCACAAGTCACCGCTGTATTCTAATTTAGGTTTCGCGGAACGCCCAAATCCCAAAAGGTCAATGGCAAAGACTTCAAAATCGTTACACAGTCCGCTGATGTTCTTACGCCAATGATCCGTTGATGCACCAAAGCCGTGTACCAACAACAAGGGAGGACGTTGAATCTTTGGTTCTCCCGCTTTGAGGTAATAAATTTTCTGCCCTCGCCACTGCCAATATTTACCAGGAATTGGGGTTGTAGAGGGGGCTGTTGTTCCCTGCATGATATAAAGAAATATTAAGTACCTTTTAATAATTATTCTAATATCAAGTTGCAGCTCAATGACCTCACCCCGCCCTTACGGGCACCCCTCTCCTTATCAAGGAGAGGGGATGGGGGTGAGGTTTAAGTCATGAATGCAACGCGGTATAACGAAGTCATGAAAGTCAATAATGACTAATAACAAATAACTAAAACAAACTCATGATTACAGGCAAAACTAAACTGCTTGGAGTGATTGGGTATCCGGTGGAACATTCACTATCACCAGTGATGCATAATGCTGCGATCGCCCACTTGGGACTAAATTACGTCTATGTCCCTTTTCCCATAGAACCACAGAATTTAGAGGTCGCGATTCTTGGCTTTGCCGCTATTAGTGTTGTCGGCTTTAACGTTACAATTCCCCATAAACAAACAATATTACCTTTGCTATCAGAAGTTTCACCTGTTGCCAAAGCAGTAGGCGCAGTCAATACAGTCAGTCGTAAAGACAACAAATGGTTTGGCACAAATACTGACATAGAAGGGTTTCTTGCTCCTCTACGAACAACTTATAGTCAGGATTGGAGCCAGACAGTAGCTGTGATTTTAGGTAATGGTGGCGCAGCAAGAGCAGTTGTTGCAGGTTGTGCTGAATTAGGTTGTGAGAAGATTTTTGTTGTTGGGCGCAACCTCCAAAAGTTAGAAGAATTCCGGAATAGTTGGGGTCATTCCCGTGAATCAAAGAATTTGCATGTCCAAACATGGGATTCACTACCAAAACTCATTCCACAAGCAAACCTACTGGTAAACACAACCCCTCTCGGGATGTATCCTCATGTTGAGGAATCACCTTTAAGTACAGAGGAAATGGCGAATTTGCCAGCAGGTGCGATCGCCTACGATTTGATATATACCCCTAACCCAACAAAATTTCTCAAACAGGCGCAGCAAGTCGGTGTCATTGCAATTGATGGACTAGAAATGCTTGTTCAACAAGGCGCAGCAGCATTAAAAATCTGGTTACAACAAGATACAGTTCCCGTGGACGTGATGCGCCAAGCTTTGCGACAGCATTTGGGCTTGGAGAAGTAGGGGACAAGGGGACAAGGGGACAAGGGGATAAGGGGACAAGGGGACAAGGGG
>JAAUSC010000238.1 GCA_012031965.1 Scytonema sp. RU_4_4 | reverse complement strand
GGTTTATGAGGTACAGTAACAACAGTTTGTAAACCAGTTTTTGAAATGCACGGGATTAATCAAATCGAGTGCAGTTGCAATTAAAAACATCAACCATTTTTGCAGTAGTTGGAGAAAATTGACGTAAAAAAGATTTTAATTGTGACCACCAATGTTCGATTGGATTAAAGTCAGGAGAATAGGGTGACTGATAAAGAAGACTTGCGCCCTTAGATTTACAGCTATTTTCAGGTAAATAGACCACATTTGCCGTAGGGACACAGCATTGCTATGCCCTTACAGTGTGGTTCAAATACGTGAAAACTGCTGTAATTAAAGATTCGATTTCTTTGACTTTACAGCACATTGCAAGTAAGTGAGGTACAAGACTGAGGTCTAAAACCCAGACAGAAAGACCTTTTTACTTCTGACTTCTGACTCCAGACTCCTGAATTCTGCTGTATGTGCTGGGACATTATCCATAACAACTACAGCACCTGACGCATTGTCCCCTAAAAATTGGGCAGCCTAGCCCCGAAGGGGGCGCTACGCAAACGCTTTGTTGATTCGTCGGCGCAGTCGGGTACTCGTTGTAATAAGGCTGCCCAATTTTTTACGTGTAAGACCCCGTGACCATAGTTGAGGAAGCAAGCACTTTTCGACAAAGACTTTAAATGATATGAAAATTTAATTCGCGTAAATATTACGCGAATTAAGCTTTCATTCTCTCCATCCCCCTATTCTACATAGATCAACTTTTTAAAACCCTTGCAGCTAATAACTTTCGGCTTATCTTAGTGCCATTCCTCTTTTACAGGTTGTGATCAGACATTATAAGGAATTTTCGCAGGCATTACACCTTTTCTGAATGCTTTGCTTTGAGATATTCAAACACAGATTTATCTCCAATATCCGGAGGAATTGCTTGTATGACCTTGCGTAGGGCAAACACCACAAATAAAATTGCCCACAGTCCTAATAAAACCTTTTCTCCCTGTATTGGCAAAATACCAAGCATATGTCCCAGCAATAGTAACGGTACTATGGGTGTCAGTATTTTGGTTTCCAGACGATTGAAGCAAAATGCTTCTTTGAAATAAATCCCTGTCAAGGCTGCAAAGATAAAGCCTACTCCCAGCAAGGTGACTGGCTGAGTGTAAACAGTTACAGCTAAAGGTTCACTGCTAGATAATGCCAGTATCACTAAAGTTACACTACCAATAACCCAAAAAACTTGCAAAAGTCGGTGTAGAAATGCCATGTATATGTGAATGGTCACTAAACTGACACCAAGAGCGAGACTGAAACAGGCATATAAAGGCGTCAGTCGTTTAAAATCTGGGTCATTGTTTAGCAAAACCAAAGCGCTGCCTATAGCAAAACTGAGTGCAGCTATCATTAATCCAGTACGGTAGATGATGACGCCTGTGCGATCGCCCTCAGTTATTGTAAATTCGCCGAACTGACCTTGATAAACTTCTGGTGCAGAGACTGTTTGCTGAATCATAGCAATTTTAGATTTAGGATTTGAATGACTTGCTGGTAACAAAAAATCTTTTCACCTACAATTTCTATGCTAATAAGTCGCTTCTCAAGTGTGTTATCTTGGGTGATTTTTTAGAAATCTTCTAAAAATCTTCTTAACCCTCTTCTGTCAGTCTGGGAAAAGAAAAATAAGAGCCAAATTTTCAACTGTAGATAGAGCGAGCATTTGAGCGTTTATTTTCGTTCCAGAATGGCTGAAATCAAGATTTTTGGTAAAAGTCTTATGCTGGAAGCATCCCAGATTATTCTCTTCCGAAAGTGATAAAAGAGGGTTAAGAATAAGGATAAATCCTTGAAATTCTGCTCTCAAAAACTACTAGCTTTCAAAAGCCAATTCTATTGTATCTCCCAACTCGAACTGCAACTGTGACTGTGCGTTACCGCGATTGATCGCAATTTCTACCCAACCGTGACTTTCAACTAATGCGATCGCATCCCCAATTTTTACATCACTATAAGTTTCACATCCTGTCATCGTTAACCCAGTTGCTTTGACATACCAGGTTTTACCTTGCACGTAACTCCCTGGAATGTTGGTCACTAAGTTACCGAAGTGGTCAATATATTGAATAGAACCTGCTATACCAGTTTCTGTTAAGACACACTCAGGTATGTTCAGTTGTACTAAAGCTGTTGAATGAATGGGATTTCCCAAATCCGTGAAAGAGACTCCGCTGGCTAAATGTGCAGCTACTGGTGCAAAAATATCCCTCCCGTGAAAAGTCCTACTGGGTTGAGGGGTTCTCCAATAATCAGGATTTGTCAATTCTACAACTGCGATCGCCGCACTTTGACTGAGTAATCCACTAAATGTACCATTATCTGGTCCTACCAGAAACCCATTCGCGAATTCCACTGCGATCGCCCGCCGCGTTCCTCCTACACCCGGATCAACCACTGCCAAATGCACTGTCCCAACGGGAAAATAAGGGTAAGCATTCATCAGCAAAATCTAGCTGCTGCTATGTTTTGCGGCGGAATTTGATGTGTCAAATCTATCACTTTAAGTTCTGGGTTAATTTGGGCAATGACTCCCTTCATCACCCCGACATAAATATCGCGAGCGCCAAAATCGCTGAGCATAGTGATCATGGGATTAGGATGCATCTGGATGTAATATGTTCCTGGTTGATTTATATATATTAAGTTTTATTTGTCTGTAACATAAGCTACGAAAAATTTGTTATTTTATGGAAAGTAGATATTCATGGAGCAATTGAAGAGGCAAATCGTTAAAATGACTAGGAACAGAGTGGAAGTCATAAAAAAAGCACGCAAAGCACATCAATTGAATATCATACGAAGTTTAGAACATCGCTTAGAAGTAGCTAGAAGCAAAGGCGACGAAAATTTAATTCGCCAACTGGAAGCAGAAATGAAGTATTTTAGCTAAGTCAAGATTTTATTGTTGTTCTAGTTCATAGTTTTGTTGTGTGTCAGCCCGCTTTGGCGGGTTTTTGTGTTTTATTGCGGTTCTCAACAATTTTCTCTCTCTCTGTGCTGCTATAGTGGGTCATTTTTGAGTGGAAAGGGAGTCGCTCTCGGTTATGCTTTGTGTAATAGACCTGCCTTGAAAGTAGGGAACAGGGAACTCTTAACAGAGCAAAATCGTTCCGCATAGGACATGGAATCTCACCAGATGTTTCGCTCCGCTCAACATGACAATTCAAGCATTTTTGCAAGAGATCTAATCAAGTTAAGAACTATATCCAAAGCGTTACAAAGCAAGCCCTGTTGGCTGCTCATACTCGATACTCAAAAAAAGAAAAAGCGTATGTACAAGCAAATGCACATCTGCTTTTGTTAACTTCAATTTTCAATCAAAACCTATTTCACCTGAGTCACGCGCCAACTAAGCTTGAGGTTCACCCAAAAGTTCCAAACAGTAGCAATAGCAATGGCAATCAGGTTAGCAACGTAGCGGTTGGGAATCACGAAATTAAACACCAAGTTTAACACCAACACATTCAACACCAATCCCGCAAGACAAATCATGTTGAATTTTAAAAACCGCTTCAAGCGCTGACTCCCTTGCTGCTGCACTCTGCTGACATCAGCAAACGTCCAAATGTCATTCCACAAGAAATTATTCAAAATTGCCACTTCCCCAGCAATGATTTTACTGCGCGTCAGTGGTAAACTTAGGGTTGTTGGGTCACTGAGCAAGTAGAGTACTGCCATATCCACAAAGACCCCCGAAAACCCCACTAAACCAAAGCGGACAAAGCGACCAATGGGGAAACCAATGCGTTGAGAGAATTGTCCCAAAAAACCTGTTGATAGGCGCAAGCGGATTAAGTGGTGGATGTAATCGACATACTGTTTCCAAGTGACCTTACTTTCACCCTCTTTGCGCTCACAGAACACGTAGCCAACTTCGACAATTTTACCTACTTTCCCGCGCCCAATGACCTCCAGCAAAATTTTGTATCCTACAGGATTGAGGATTTTACCGACTATACAGCGCCGACGTACCAGAAAGTAACCGCTCATTGGGTCTGATACTCTTCCGAGAACACCTGGTAAGATAATCAATCCTAATAGCTGAGCACCCCGAGACAAGAAACGCCTTATAAAACTCCAACGACTCACTCCACCGCCTTCTACGTGTCGGCTGGCGACGGCTAAGTCTGCTCCTTGTTGAATAGCTTGCAATAGTTGCAGTAGCACATGAGGTGGATGTTGCAAATCAGCATCAATAACTCCCAGAACATCTCCAGTAGCGGCTTGCCATCCGCGAATAACAGCGCTAGATAGTCCCCGTTCATCCTGTCGTCGCATCACCCGTAGTTGCGGATATTCTTGTATCAAAGATTGTGCAATATTCCAAGTACCATCTGGACTATCGTCATCTACGATGATGATCTCGTAGTTTCCTGGTATGGTTTCATCTAACAAACTGCTTAATACAGAGATGATTTTTTGGATATTTGCTGCTTCGTTGTATGTTGGAATTACCAGAGAAAATACAATGAGTGTACTATCTACGTTTCTTGTTGCAGGTGGCAAGTCTGATATCTGCAATGGACCCGTGGGTACTGACAAAAGAGAGTTCGGTTGGATGCTATTCATGTAAAAACAAGTTTGTAGGGAAACAGCACATTTAGTCATTATGCCCGAGCTTGTTCTTGATGGTTTGAGTCAAAGTTAAGAGATGGTTATTATTATTTTTTTCTTATATCACAGGAGGTATATCTTGAGGATTGTTGAATTTCTATAGTTTTCTTCTAAAGTTATATAGTTAATCATACTCATTATCCAGTATTTACACTAAAAAGAAAAGTTATATTTAATATCGAAATTTTTCTTTGCTAGCCGAGAATATCAATCATTTTTGGTATTTGAAATCGTCATTCCTTTTAAGGATATAAAAAGCAAATTAACCTGCAGTGTACTTCCTCCAACTTGATTACGGTTTTTAGCCATTGTCATTATTAGTGCTGGATGTATTTTTTGCTTCAAAGACACAACAAGTTTCTGTAAGGTGGGGTGATGCCCACCCTATTTTGTTGTGGTCTAATCATTTGAAAATGGCTGTAAAAACAACGATATCTAAATAATTAGCGTCCAAATCTCGATAAAGTTGGTAGTTTTTCAGGATAACGATCATTCATTCGTCATTTCATTCATGACAAATGAAAAACCGTAAAACTATTCAGACTTATCGCCACTCTCTCTCTCGAACTCAGGTATTTCTTCTGGAGTGTCTTTTACTCGACGAATGGGCATATTAGCAATCAAAGCTGTTGTTCGTTGATTACTTTCTAGGGAAAACTCTAAGCCATCTGTTTCAATTTCTACGTAACGACAAACAATGTCTAAGATTTCTTGCCGCATCTTTTCTAGTACATCAGGGCTGATGTCAGCACGGTCATGAGCTATTACTAATTGGAGGCGGCGTTTCACTTGAGTGCGACTGTTGTCAGCACTACGAACAAAAAATCTTTCCAAAATTTCGAGAATCATTGCAGCTAGACCGGCAGCAGACGGAATATGTTAAATACTTTTTGTCCAGAACAACTTTCTCAAACGAGAGAAGATGTTGTCCTGATTTGAGTCAAGCTCAAGAAATTCGACCGTTTCTCCTTCTAATCTACGAACGATGTTGTCGATAGCTGTGGCAGCTAAAGAAGGATTCTCTGATAATACTAGAGGTTCACCGCGATTGGTAGAGACAATAACGCGCTCATCATCAGGAACAACTCCAATCAAGGGAATTGCCAGAAGTTCCTGCACATCTTGAACTGACATCATATCATTTGCCCGTACCATTGCAGGTTTGATACGGTTAATAATCAAGTGAATACGTTTAATGCCTTGTGCTTCCAGTAACCCAACGACGCGATCAGCATCACGCACTGAAGCAATTTCTGGAGTGGTCACAATGAGGGCTTCTTTTGCTGGAGCAGTCGCGTTTTTAAACCCCATTTCAATTCCTGCTGGGCTATCAACCAAAACATATTGATACTTCTGCGCCAGTGCATTCACTAATAACTTCATCTGGTCAGGAGTCACCGCATCTTTGGTACGATTTTGTGCTGCAGGTAACAGAACGAGGTTCGGTTGCCGCTTATCCTTCACCAAAGCTTGTTCTAAGCGACACTCTCTAGCCAGAACTTCGACTGCAGTATAAACGATGCGATTTTCTAGCCCTAGCAGCAAATCCAAATTTCTCAAACCAAAATCCGCATCAACCAAAGCCACTTGACGCCCCATTTTGGCTAAAGCCATCCCCAGATTTGCCGTAATTGTGGTTTTCCCCACCCCTCCTTTACCGGAGGTTGTAACAATAATGCGAGTCATGATAGAAACGAGCTCGATTAGTGACTAAAAAATATACAACAATAAACAAAGATAAACAAAGATTTATGTCTTTTGATTTATCCTACTTAATAGGATTTTGGAAAAATCGCTAACCCTAGCAATACGAATTCCTTTGGACGTAATATACGCGACCTCAGGATGAAACTGCATTGGGGATTTTTCTGGTGCTCTAGCAACAGCGTCTGCAATTCGCAGTTGGGTTGGTTCCATTTGCAAAGCCATAATCAGACAATCGCGATCTCCAACAGCACCTGCATGAGCAATTCCACGTAGACGACCCCAAACAAGAATATCTCCATCTGCAATTAAGATGCCACCAGGATTTAAATCCCCTAAGAGGATAACATGACCTGGGTGACGAATTTCTTCTCCAGAACGCAACGTCTTTTCTAAATAGAGAGGTTCTACAAGGGGAGGTTTACTGGGTTTTGACTCAGCGCGAAGTGTTGTTTGTTGCTGCAATTGTTCTACAGAGTAGCCCATCGTTACTGCGGCAATGGCAGTTTGGCGACGACTAGTAGACACTGATTTTAGCTCAATTTGAAATTGATTCAAACTTTCGGCGAGTTCTTGGAGTTGTCTACCATCTAACAAGCGATCTTGGGCTACCAGATGTACGGCTGTATTGGGTGAAAAAGAGCGATCGCAAGCCAAAAGCCGCAGCTTCATTTGTTGCCAAATCTCAGTCCAATTGTTTTCTGAGGAAGGCAATTGGGACTCTGTTGGTAAAATTAAAAAAAGTTTTCCCTCCTGAGTTTTGATTTGAACTTGAATATTGGAATTCACCGTAGCTTCTAATGACAGTGATTCACTTAACTCTACATTGACAAAGGCTGGATTGAATTCTAAATCAGGAACAACGGTATTATTTGACTCAGCATCAGTAGGGGAAGGATTCGACTCTGTATCGGAAATAAGATGTGACTCACTATCAGTAGGGGAAGAATTTACCTCCACCTCCGCATGGGAAGAATTTGTCTGTTGTATATCAAGATGGGAAGAATTTACCTCCACCTCCGGATGAGAAGAATTTGTCTGTTGTCTATCAAGACGGGAAGAATTTACCTCCATGTTGGAATGGTTAGAACCTGTCTTTTCTATCTCAGGATGAGAAAAATTTGCCTTCACGTTAGAATCATTGGAATTTGACTCGATATTATAATCTGAAGAATGTGATTTTAAGTAAAGTAGGACAGAATTTACCTCTGCTTCGGGGAGGACTGGATTTTCCTCTGCTTGCGAAATCGACTCTACATCAGAAAGGGTAGAGATTTCCTCCACATCAGAAAAAACTTTTTTGACTTCTGATCAGGGATAGTAGAATCAGAAGTCATGTAACACTTGCCAAAATACGGAATAGAGCGATTATCCATACTAGATTCGTTACAATTTGCAACAGTTTTCTTAAAAAATCACACCTCTCACCCTGTCTTTCTACTCACCCTGTCTTTCTACTTAGTCTTTGGTAGATTATTGCCAACGCATCAGCATCACCTACATTTCCTGGAAACAGCACGACTGGCAAACTAGGAAACTGAGGATGGTCTGATGGAGTGATCACCATTGAACAACCAGCTAAAATTTGACCAAGTAAACGCGCTGAAGTCAACGCTAAGCCTGTACTTAAGACATCATTTGAAGTAATGCCACCTTTACTGATTAAAAATCCTATATCCGATGGGAAACCCCGCACGAGATCCATCAATAAGCTTGAAACTTCTACACCAAACTCTAGCCTTGTCTTAACATCCTTAAAACTCAGTTCCTTACGGCTAGTGTAAACCACTGGTGTTTTCCCAGTATCATGTGCTGTACGGACATGGTGTAGAACCTCGGTTAGCAGTGTAGCAGATTCATTTGCTCCACCATCCGCTAACCGCGTGACATCCACTTCAATTCCCATCGTTTTCTCTTGTTGCAACAGCATCTCTAACTGCTGAGTCGTCTTTTTCACATGGGAGCCAACAATCACGACACCCGGTTTACCTCCTCGCACATACTGTGACATATTTTCTGGAGCAATGGGTTGGGGTGGCAGGTCTGCTAAAGACGTTAAAATACTAGCAGCGCTACGAAACAGGAAGCGTTTTCCCTGACTTGCTGCTGTCAGCACATCTTGTGCAAAGTCGTTGAAATCTGCTTGAGTTTCACCATCCACAACAGCACATTGGTTGTGACTCAGTTGCATGAGTCGTTCTAAGCTACCAGTGCGAATATCCGCCAATAGAAACCTTTCTACCGACTCAGCATCAATACGTCCTTGAGTTTTTTCTTCTACATACTTGGGTAAGTAGCTGTGATGATAGCCAAAAACTGAATCACGGGCAAATTCAGTTTCATGCACAGGGGTGGGAACACCGTCGATGATCAGATAATGGACACTATTGCGAGTGATACGTCCGCCTTCAAAAAACGCTGGTACAAGAAAATGAGCATCAAATGGACCAAGTTCAGAGGCGATGACATCGGTTTCAATGGGGTAATGTCCTCGTAAAGTCGAATCAGAACGACTGACAATGAGAAAGTCATGAATTTCTTCAGTGTCTATAGCCTGTTTCAGGTTATGGCAAACCTCTCTGGTAATTGATGCTGCTTTTTCTGGGGTAAGGGATCTTGTATTTGTTAGCACAAAGAAAATCGGTGAATCATCTTTCAACCCCAAGCGTAATGTTTCCACATCCCAACGCATGAGTAGCAAGCAACTGTGGACTGTTTGAGAACCTGTCGGGTCATCATCTAAGACAATTATTTTTGGTTTGTTGGTCATCTTTAAGTCAACGGGACAATTGTGATCTTAGAAAATTCTGGCAAGTATTGCTACTTTGTAAGGAGGCTTGGAGATAAGCAAGATTAGACTTTGTGAAATCTTGTCATCTCTGCTTGTACAGTCATTGCAATCTGCAATGATTGATTTAGGAGTTGAGCATACTCACCTGCCTGATTGCTCACTTGCAGGAGTTGCAAATCTGTGAAATTATTGACAAGTAACTCTTGATTATTAGTAAATAATTTTTTATTATCCCGTAAAATTCGTTCTGTTTTCAAAGCGCGAACGAAATCTTCTCTAATAAGTAGCAGAGCAGTAACAACTTTTTCTCTATCAGTTATGTGACTTTCCGTGTTCCCAGATGTTACCAGTTGGTCATGGATATCGATGGCTTTGATAACACCATGATATTTATCAACTTCATCTAAGAGTACTGTGAGTGTTCTGGGACGAGTGAAACGCCGCCAAAACCAACGCCCAATTATAATAGCAATTGGCACGCTTGTGAGCAAGATGATTCCGAGTAGAATTGAGGGACCAATTGTCGGCAGAATCATAAACGCATAAATAAACCCGACAATGATTGAAGTCAGTACCAGCACTACAACTATTTCATTCATCAAAAAACGAAATCGTTTCTCGCGATTTTTGATAATAGAAGGTCGAAAGACATCATCTGGATCTAACCCAATTAAGCGTCTCAGTTCTCCCTTAGTCATTTCCAGGCTCAATAAGTCCGGCTGCACAGATTGATACTCCTATCAAAGGGCTAGTTGCGTATTTGTTGTATCCTACTCCCTTCCTAGTCTAAGATGAGCTATCTTCTTTTGCTTCTTCCAACGGGAGAGCAGTCTCCTAGAACACCAATTCAGTATTCATAATTGTGACTAAAAAAATCCGGTTTCTTCTTGTTGAGTCAACGGAATTTTGGTATTTCCGGTAACAGAAACCGGGTTTTTGGGATGAGTGAATCGGTGTTCTAGGCACGGGGAAACAAGGATTGCAGCACTATTTCACCGCTCCCTTGTCTACGGAGCAG
>JAAUSC010000237.1 GCA_012031965.1 Scytonema sp. RU_4_4 | reverse complement strand
GCAGCGCAATCAACAACACCGCAAGAGCAACCTGAACAATCGCACCTACTGCTTCCAGGATTTCAGCATGTTCTTCTGCACTATGGGCAATTACTAACGTTCCGAGGTGTTTTCCGTTCCTTTTAATAGGTTCAACAAAGTAGAAAATGCGATTAATATCCTGATTTTGGCTAACCTGTTCCCCTTGTCCTGGTTCAGCCTGAGTTGCCCATTGTCGCATGAGAGCGGTGTCTGGCTTGAGATCTTGCGGTAATGCTTTGGGACTAGACTCATAGAGTGTTCCATTAACAAATGTAATCAGAAAAATATTGTCTTCTGGAATTTCAACCTTTAAGTACGCCTCAAAGAACCGCTTCATTTCCTGTTCGGTTGTAGGCACCCTAAGGTCTCTCATGAGTGCCTTTTCAACAGAACTGATGGGTTGCACTTCCCTAGCCGCGGCTTCGTCATTGTCTTTTATTCGGTTATTCTCTAATCTTTCGAGGTTAACTCTGCCTACCAACAATTCTCTGAAGTCTTCCACTTCTCCCTGCATGTCCTGGCGAAAACGGGCATCAACACGGGCAAACAAAAGCTGGCGAAAGGCTGGAATTGCAATGCCAAATGTCAGTGCCAAAATCACGACATACCAAACTAGAATTCGAGTGCGAGCTTCTCCCCAAAACTCGCGCCAGCGCAATTGATTTTGAGGTAGGGGAGTAGCGCGATCATCTAGGTCTGTTAAAGAAACGTCTCGCTTACGAAACACCTTCATGCTTGGGTACACTCTTTAGCCGATCATGGATTGCACTGTATTCTGCATTGTAAGATAGTATTGGAGTCTAGTGGATCATGAACTTGCAGTTCAACACCACGGATGAAAATCCTTCTTTCTTTAGCATAGCTGCCTTATTTTCAGAACAGAACGACCTCTGCTTAGGTGGGGAAACTCCTCTAAGTAAGTTGATAAGTAAGTTGACTAATGAAACAAGAATCCCACGGCTTTATGTGAAAACGTTAGGCGTAGCCGCGCCGCAGGCGGCGACAGTGAAGTTTTCGCGCGCCGTGGGACTGTCAACTCACCGAAAATCGAAGGGCGGAAGCCCCTGTTTTCTAAACATGGGGAGGAAGCCCGTAGGCAATTTTAATTGCCGTCAAATATACGGGAACACAACACGAAAAATCTGCGACAATCTGCGACAATATAGGTATGCCGAAATAGGAAACGCACTGTTGACCCGACAGGTACGGCTCTCCAGTAGGCAAGAGACGGCGAGTTGTCTCGTGAATGGGTAGTGAACACACCGCTTGCTATTTTAAAGGCAAACCAATGTGTTTTCCGGGGCGTGGGGGTGAGTACATCCTCTGTCAATCGTAACCACGCCTGGAGGCTCGGAAAGTAGTGTTTCGGAACCTGAACAGGAACCAAGCCGCTACCGTACAAGGCTACGAAAAGCCCCTGGCTTCTAGCCGTGGGGAATGCGTTACATCGTAACCAAACAAATTCGGATCCACTTCCCCCAACTGTAAATCAGCCAAACCATACTCCGCCCAACGTCTATCAACCATCACCGCGACTTCTGGATCTGACTCCAGAGGCTCACCCCATTCATGTTCAGTTTCTGGAGGAATCTTTGTGGTTGCATCAATTCCCATTCTTCCCCCCAAACCAATCTTCTCGCTGGCAAAGTCCAATGTGTCAAATGGTGTGTTTGGCAAGATAAACACATCTCGTGTGGGGTCAACTTTGGAACTTATCGCCCATACCACCTGACGCGGATCTCTTATATTAATATCTTTGTCTACCACAATGACAAATTTAGTGTAAGTAAATTGTGGCAAAGCACTCCAAAAAGCAAGAGCCGCCCGTCGCGCTTGTCCGGGATATGCTTTATCTATAGATAGAATCGCCGCTTTGTAACTCAAAGCTTCCATTGGCAAGAAGAAATCGACAATTTCTGAAACTTGTTGTCGCAAAATGGGAGTGTAAATGCGATTCAGTGCGATCGCCATCATTGCTTCTTCTTTCGGTGGACGTCCGCTAAATGTGGTTAAATAAATCGGGTCTTTGCGGTGCGTCATACAGTGGAAACGAATCAGGGGCGAATCTTCCACGCCGCCATAATAACCCATGTGGTCGCCAAAAGGACCATCTGGCAAAACTTCACCTGGTGTCATTGTTCCTTCTAAAACAAATTCTGAATCTGCTGGAACTTCCAAATCTACGGTTTTACATTTTGCCAACTGCACCCCAGAACCGCCATAAAGCCCAGCAAACAACCATTCTGATAAGTCTACAGGTATCGGTGTGGCTGCTGCCATGATAATCAGGGGATCTACGCCGAGGGCGATCGCCACTTCTAATTTTTTCCCACGTTCTGCTGCTTTGCGTAAATGCCTTGCTCCACCCCGCACCGACAACCAGTGAACAGTCATCGTATTATTAGACTGCAGTTGCAAGCGATACACACCCACATTTGGTGTCCCTGTTTCACAGTCCTTAGTAATAACAAGTCCCAATGTAATAATCTTGCCTGCATCACCATGATAAGGGCGTATCAAGGGTAACTTGTTCAAATCCAACTCATCACCTTGAATTACCACTTGCTGACAAGCAGGGAAAAAATCTCGTCCTGGTTTTGCCTTCAAAACGTCGAACAGCACCTTACCAAACTCCACCGCTTGAGAAATCTTCTTGGGTGGTTTTGGTTGTTGCAGCATTGCCAACTTTTTCCCTAATTCCTCCAATTCTTGTGGATGCTGCATATTCATTGCCCAGCATATCCGTTCCACTGTACCCAGCAAATTGACCGCTACTGGGAAGGAAGCGCCTTTAACGTTTTCAAATAGGAGTCCCGGACCACCTTTTTGCAGCATTCGGTTAGAAATTTCAGCAATTTCTAAATCTGAGTCAACCGGGGCGCAAATTCGCCGTAATTGTCCTCTTTCTTCCAGAAGTTTGATAAATCCCCGTAAATCTCTTGCCATTGTTCCAAAAAATTAATATTTAAGAAGTGTGAAGCGTTCTTCTATATTACTTAATTACTTAATTAAATATGAGCAGAGTATACGACAATACGGTTGCTGATAAAACCAAAACCATTATCAAGTCGGCAATGTAGAAACGTAGCATTTACGTGCTCTACACATCACTCGTCGATGAGTGCAAACACTCATCGACGAAAAGAAATATCTCGCTTTGCTAAACCATCGACAATTCAAGGTGCGCGATTGCTTTGGCATAACACAAGACCAGGTGACACCCTCGGAGGAACCTCCAAGGGCGCACTGGCTCCCCTACGTCTGCGCCGCTCGATAACAGAGCGCGATGGTGAGCGATGCTGTTGCTGCAAGCGCTGCTACCGTCCGAACGTGGTTCCAGAACGTCCAGTTGGCAAGGTAACTAGTCCATGTCCGTAAGGCTTCGGGATACTTCTTGATGATGACGCTGGAATGTGATGTTAACGTTCCTGATGTTGTTGCTAGTGGGCATCCCAGAGGGATTGACTTAGGTCTAGACAAGTTTGCGGCTACTTCAGACGGTGAATTGGTTGAACGCCCTCGTTTTTTGAACACACTGCATCGCAAGCTGAAATTGCTGCAACGCAGGCTTAAGAATAAGCAAAAAGGGTCAAACAACCGTCACAAACTTAATCGCAAAATTGCCCGACTTCACCAACGTATTTCAGATACCCGAAAAGATTGGCATTTTAAACTTGCTCACAAGCTTGTGCTAGACGCTGGAATGATGTTTGTTGAAGACATCGACTTCAGGACATGGGCAAAAGGGATGTTAGGCAAGCATACTCTAGATGCTGGATTTGGACAATTTGTTGAAATCCTTAAATGGGTGTGCTGGAAACGGGGTGTGTATTTTGCCAAAGTGGACAAGGATTACACTTCACAAGTGTGTCCACAATGCGATACGCATACCGGAAAGAAAGAATTGAAAGACAGGATTCATTCTTGTCTTTCATGCGGCTACACGACACATCGTGATGTTGCGGCTGCACAAGTGATCCGAAATAGAGGGGTCTCTACGCTGGGACGCAGCGTGGAAGAAAATGCCTGTGGAGACGGTCTGGCGGGGACGGGTAACCGTCTAGTTAAGAGTCAAAGAAGCAGGAAAAAGGGTGGAGAAGCAAGGCTTAAGCCTGCTTCGTAACATCCGCATGAGTTTCACCGTGGCTTTAGCCCGGTGAGTACGTCAAACTTTTTCTTTGCTGCCAAACAATGCTTTGATTCGTTTTTCTATTTCTTCGGATGATACATCCTCTTGATGAGTTGCAATGCACCAATGATTCCCGCTTGGATCTTGGACACTCGCACTGCGATCGCCGTAGAACTCGTTTTTAGGTTCCATCAGTGAAGTACCACCTGCTTGTAGCGCACGCTCGTAAGTTGCGTCGGTATTCTCAACGTACAAATAAATCATACTTGACATTGGCTTAAACTCACCCATTGCTTCGCTCACCATTATGACTGAGTCGCCAATTCTAACCTCAGCATGCATGATGCCGCCTTCTGGGTGTAGGATACGACAAATTTCCTTTGCTTCAAATCCCTGCTTAAGAAACTCGATTAGGGTTGCTGCTCCTTGTACAACAAGGTACGGCGTAACAGTGTGATAATTATCAGGAATTGGTTTGACTGCCATAATCGTTGCCTACGTAAAATAGTACAAAAATACTATAGTACAAATGAATTGAACTGTCTACAATCTCAAGGCGCTGTTTTTAATGAACTAGAGGAGAAATTTCGTTACCTATCAGATGTTGCTGCATTGCCTTACACCCCAACCAGTTGAGCAACTTGGGTACGGGCAGATGTGATCGATTGCGCCAAACTTGTGCCACCAAATGCGTCATTCTCAACATGAACAAAGGTGATGTCGGTGATGCCATTGAAGAAGGCAGGAGGCAGATCCGCTCCTTGAGATTGAGGGAACAGATACCGCCGCCTTTGAGGCGATGCTCCAGCTTTCTCGCCGTGCAAGGCGCGATGCGGAAGCCGCCACCGAAAGGGCGATCGCCACTTTTCATTTTTTGACTATTAACAAAAATAGTGAATTCGGATATCCTAGCCAAGATATGCATTAATTTTTACCAAAAAACGCTTACCTAATAAAAATATGACCAGAGTATACGACACCTTCCTCGCAGGCGGTCTTGTCATGTGGCCTTTATTGGGCTTATGTATAGTAACTTCAGTATGCATCTTAGAGCGTAGTTGGTTCTGGTTGAGGCTAGTCATTCAAGAAAAACAGATCGTGCGTGAGGTTTTGACAGCGGCAAAGGTAGACTTAGAAAAAGCAGAAAAAATTGCAGAGGATGCTCAGATTTTAGCCATTGGTCGCTTTTTGGTGGAACCCCTAAGACTGAAAAAACCCTCTCCTGAAACCTTTCATTTGGCAATCAAAGCCGCTTGTGATAGAGAATTCGTGGAAATGCGCAAAGGCGATATATTTCTGAAAAGTGTGGTGGCGATCGCCCCTTTGCTAGGTATATTAGGTACAGCTGAGGGTCTAGTCACCACTTTCACTAATCTCAAAACGAACTCTTTTAATATTACTGATTTCTCTAAAGTTACGCCTGGTCTAGCTCAGGCACTGATTAGTTGTACAACTGCAATCGCTGTAGCTATTTTTGCTTTTGTCTTTTTCCGAATTTTTCTATGTTTACGAGCGCGGCAAATGGGCTTTTTTTCTCAAGTTGGCAACGATTTAGAACTCATTTACTTGCAATGCTGGCATGAAGATTCAACCCAAGTAAATATCCAGACTAATAATGAACAGTGAACAGTTAAGTCTGTCGGTACAAATAAAGTTAACTCGTTAAGGCTATTACCTCTTCGCTTCATTATTTCTGTTTATTTTCATTTCATTCGTACTAAGTCAGAAAAAATTAAAATCTACTCAAGCTTAAATTATACTTAATAAAAATTAAATCTGATTTAATTTTTTATTAAACCAAGATTAACTATTAGTATAGTAGTGTATTTGCGGAATTGTTAATTAACAATATTTTGTTCATTAATAACGAGGCAATATGGCATTTTTAACTACCGTTTTGAATCGTGTAGTTAGTACTTCAGCTATCACGGCTGTTGTTACTTTGGGACCGATTTTTACAGTCATTGCTCAAGCAGAAACCATCAATGGTGCGGGAGCAACATTTCCGGCTCCGCTCTACGAACGTTACGCTCGTGAAGTAAAAAAGAAGTATCCTAATTTAGGAATTAACTATCAAGCCGTTGGTAGCGGCGCTGGTGTTAATCAAGTTATTGCTGGTACTGTTGACTTTGGTGCTAGCGATTCTGCGATGACCGATGCGCAGATGGCTAAAGTGAAGAATGGTGTCATCCTGGTACCTACCGCAGGTGGTGCTGTTGCAATTGTTCACAATCTTGGTGTAGATAATCTCAAATTGTCCCGCAAGACACTACCAGGGATTTTCTCTGGTCAAATTACCAAGTGGGACGACCCTCAAATTAAAGCTGATAATCCTGGTGTCAATTTACCAAATCTGCCGATTAAAGCTGTTGTTCGCGCCGATAGTAGTGGTACATCTTTCATTTTTACCAACCATTTGAGCGCTATAAGTCCCTATTTTAAGGGACGAATTGGCACCAGCACATCTCCGAATTGGACTATTCGGAATGTGACTAAGGCAAAAGGTAATCCAGGAGTAGCTAGTTCAGTCACTCGCACTCCAGGTGCTATTGGTTATGTTGAGTATGAATATGCTTTGAAAAACAAGCTAAAAGTAGCACAGGTACAGAACAAGCAAGGACAGTTTGTAGCTCCTTCTTTACAAACTGCGAACCAAGCTTTATCAACTGTAAATTTCCCAGCCAACTTTCGGGTTTTTATTGACGATCCAGGACAGGGTTATCCTATCGTTGGTCTAACTTGGCTGTTAGTTTATAAGAGTTATCCCAATGCTGCTAAAGGAACTGCTGTAAAGAATTTTGTGAATTGGGTGCTAACAGATGGTCAACAAATTAATGATGACCTGAACTACACTCGCATTCCAGCTCCTGTAGCTCAAAAGGTAATGCAAACGGTTAACAGCGCTATCAAATAATCTGTCATCTCAAACTTCTTACTGTACTAGGGTGGGCAAATAACCCACTCTAAGGTCATGAAAATAATTTAATTTCCTGATTCGTAATGGCAAATTCCTCTGAACCAGCTAATACCAATCAACCTAATTTGATTGATGAAAGTATAGACATAACAGCTAGCAGTGGGAAAAATTTTTGGATAGATCAAGGATTTACATGGCTAGTTTATGTGTTTGCTGCTTTGACGGTTGCTGTCCTATTTTGGATGAGTTGGATAGTTTTCCAAAAAGCTCTACCAGCTATTAAAAAGTTTGGACTGGGGTTCTTGTGGAATCAACAATGGGATACAGGTAATCTGGTTTTTGGTGCCTTACCGTACATTTACGGCACTTTGGTTAGCAGCGCGATCGCCATGTTATTCGCCGTACCAGTAGGGATAGCAGTAGCTTTAGTCACGAGTGAAAATTTTATTCCTCCTTCAGCACGAACAACCATAGCTTTTATTGTTGAGCTGATCGCCGCTATTCCCAGCGTCATTATTGGTTTGTGGGGTGTTTTTATCTTTATTCCGGCTCTTGTACCTCTACAAACTTGGCTATTCAACACCTTCGGATGGATACCCCTATTTCATACACCAGGTCCTGCTGGGTTCAATATGTTGACTGCTGGCATAATTCTTGCGATTATGATTTTGCCTACGATGGCAGCAATTAGTCGTGAAGTCTTGTTAGTTGTTCCTAAAGAGTTGCGAAGCGGTTCAATGGCTCTAGGTTCTACCCGTTGGGAAACCATTTTTCGAGTCATACTACCTGCTGGATTTTCTGGAATTGTAGGTGCAGCAATGCTTGCTCTAGGGCGAGCTTTGGGAGAAACGATGGCTGTCACGATGGTGATTGGTAACTCGGCTCAGATTAGTCCGTCACTACTCGATCCAGCTTACTCAATTCCTTCTGTGCTAGCTAATGAATTTGCTGAAGCTCAAGATCCATTGCACATTGGTGCTTTAACATATTTGGGCTTGATTCTGTTTGCTGTGACTTTAGTTGTAAATATTTTTGCTTTGGTGATCGTACAGTTTGTCGGTGGTAAGAGAAGCTAACTGTAAAGAGGTTAAAGACACATATTGATAGCGCAAACCACTGATAAAAACGTCTTACAAGGTTTATTTCCAAAGGAAGACGCCAAAGTTACTAAGTCATTTAAATATGTAAATGCGTAAGGGATATGACGAATCATCAAGAGTCTGAGATAGATAAATCCATAGCAGCAGAAATACACAGTCCTCTACCACCTATAAGGTTGATATTTAACTATGGAATGACTGTGATAGCATTCTTATTCTCAGCTTTAGCCTTGATTCCTTTGCTGTCATTACTGTGGGAAATCATTGGGCGAGGTATGACAAGCATCAAACCATCTATGTTTGTAACATCAGTTATATACGATGGATTTGGGAATGCGATTGTTGGTACCTTGGAAATGGTGGCAATTGCTGCGCTCTTCAGTGTTCCCACTGGGGTGATGACAGGCATATTTCTGTCGGAAATTGGTAAAGGAAATCGAATGGGTCGTTCTGTTCGCTTTGTCGCCTCTATCCTCACTGGAGTTCCTTCAATTGTTGTTGGTGTTTTTGCTTACGCTGTTATTGTATTAATCACTAAGCAATTTAGTGCGATCGCAGGTGGTTTTGCATTGTCGATTCTCATGCTCCCCGTGATCGTATTGACAACAGAAGAAGCCCTAAAACTTATTCCCACCTCTGTACGTCTTGGATCAGCCGCATTGGGAGGGACTCGCTTCCAGACGACTTTTCGCGTTGTCGTCACCGCAGCAATTCCCGCAATTACCACAGGGGTTTTGTTAGCCGTAGCTCGTGCTGCTGGTGAAACAGCACCTTTGATTTTCACTGCATTATTCAGTTTAGATTGGTCAAGTAACTTATTAGGTCCAACAGCTTCGCTATCGGTATTAATTTTTAACTTATACAACGATCCCTCACCAGAAAAAACAGCATTAGTTTGGACTGCTTCTCTGGTCTTAGTCGGGATAATTATGTTAATTAGTATTCTTTCTCGTGTTTTCACAAGAAGGAGAAACGTCTAATCACAACATTACTAAAGTTGTGAATTTTTGTTGTAGTACCTAGCACAGTATGAGTAAGTTAAACCCAGCCATCAAAGTCAAGAATCTCAGCTTCTACTATGGCACTTCCAAAGCACTGGAAGGCGTGTCTATGGATATTTACGAGAATCGAGTCACCGCAATTATTGGTCCTAGTGGTTGTGGTAAATCTACATTTATTAAATGCCTTAATCGCATTAGTGAACTAGAAGGATTAGTAAAAGTAGATGGTAGCGTAGAATTTTATGGTCAGAATATTTATAATCCTCGTGTTAACCTAAATCGGCTACGCCGTCAAATAGGTATGGTGTTTCAAAAGCCGAACCTTTTTCCCATGAGCATTTACGATAATACCGTTTACGGTATCAGAATAGCTGGATGGCATCCCAGAGCAGAATTAGATGAAATTGTCGAATCTGCTCTGCGAGGTGCTGCTATTTGGGATGAGGTAAAAGATAAACTCCATAAATCAGCTTTAGGGCTTTCTGGAGGTCAACAACAGCGTTTGTGTATAGCCCGTGCTTTAGCAGTGAAACCAAAAATTCTCTTAATGGATGAGCCTTGTTCGGCTCTTGACCCCATTGCAACAATGAAAATTGAGGAGCTCATCCACAGTTTACGCAACGAACTGACAATTGCTATTGTGACCCATAATATGCAGCAAGCAGCTCGCGTTTCTGATTTCACCGCTTTCTTCAGTACTGATGAAAGTCGAATTGGTCAAATGGTTGAATTCGGAGTAACAACTCAAATCTTCAGCAACGCTCTTGATTCTCGTACCCGTGACTACACTTCTGGGCGTTTCGGATAAGGAGTTCAACAACATGAAAAGTGACTCGTTTGTGTCAAATAAACTAGAAAAAGAAGTGAACTAACTTGATTTAGCTTCTCAGAGTATTTTATGAAGTATATCTTCAAGAAAATCTAACACGCTTATCACTCAAATATCATTGTGTTCCCATATGATAAGCTAGCTCCTCACTTTCAAATATGTACGATATTGATAGTTTGATTGGTAAAAATTGCGAATCCCCCAGAAACCCGGTCATCTTTGAGATAC
>JAAUSC010000236.1 GCA_012031965.1 Scytonema sp. RU_4_4 | reverse complement strand
TCCTCACGTAATAACCAAAAGCCGCTGTAAGTCATTCCTGAATCATCGGGTTGTACTAACAACAAATGTAACCCTTGACTTTGCTGTTTCCGTTGTTCGTAGACTTTAGCAGCAGCTGTCACTTCTTTGTCTTCAAATGTAGCAACAATCCACCTATCAACTAAGCCAGCTTCTAAGACTAACCCATTACTACCACCAGCAACATAATTTAATGCTACGGGATGAACTTGTTGCAGCCACCTTGCTAAACGCATTGATTGTCTTCCACCATAAATGACGACACCTGGGACGGGTATAGTTGATGCTAAACCGAGATTGATAGGCAGGAGATATTCTGGCATTTCTAAAATAGGAATAGGGCGATCGCTAAAGACCTCTGCGATATCACCAGCAGTCAGCGAAGCAAAACGCCATTCTTCGCCCCAAAGGTTTTCTGGTAATGGTATTGGAGGTGGTTTGTCTAAGGATATAGGATATTGCTTTTCTTGCAACCACTGTTTTAACGCCAAGGTGCGGCGGGTTGGTTCAACACAAATGCCTAAACTGCGTCCAGCTTGTTCTATTAAACTCAAAGACTGAGGACGAAACACTTGAATGACATCTGGTAGTTGTTCAAGCGCTGCTTGCTCAAGTTGAGAAGCAACCCAACTTGAAGAAGCTTGTGACTGGGGACATGTTACTTGATACTCAAAACTGCGATTTGCATCACAAATCAGCAACTCCCACATCACTTGTCCAGATGCTTCTGTCTGGGGACGACGATAAAAATCGACTTGCCAAATTTTCATGGGATGTGCGCATCATAGTATCTAGTTTTATGGACAAATATCCAGTCTTCTAGTTTGTAAGTTTAACCTTACTGGGTGAACTACAAAACCCTCTATCCCATTGCTAAATAAGTTATTGAAGTTGAAGGATAGAGGCGCGGCGGTCTTGCATCCTTACCCACAAAATATCACCTACACTTGTCTCAAACCCGTTTCGTTCAGTAGTTCCTCAATTCTAAACAGACTCAGGTGTTGTACATTCCTGAAAACCATAGATGCTCCTGCGTCTAGCAATTTCTCCGCATACGCATCCCGACGCGCTACTATTTGCTGTACATGAGGAGGTAAAATACCAACACCAATCCAAGCCCGAGAGGATTCCTGCAAACGCGCTTTCTCCACCGTATACATATCAGCTACCGTATCTCCCACGTACACGACAGGCGTCAATTTGTCAACATTTTGAGTGGAGGAAGACTCTAACAAGCGAACAGTCGCCAAAAGTCCACTGGGATCTGGTTTACCTGGTGCATCTTCCATTGCGATTAATACTGGAGACTTCAAACCGAGACGTTTTTCCAAAATATAAGTCGCAGAAGCGCGAGTTGCACCGCTGAAAAATCCCCAGGAAATATCAGCTTTTGTGAGTTCCTCTAAGTATCCGGAGTGTAGCAATAATGGTTCATTACAGATATATCCTGTGAATTTGTGGGGGTCACATCCTCGATAACGTGATTGAAAAAAGGCGACAATGCTATCGTAATCGAACTGTAGTTGCTCGCGTGAGCCACACAGAGTTTCAAAATAGCGGTAAATTAATTCTTGAGATGCTTCCCAATCGTTGTTCCAGACACCTTCAGACTTGAGCCGATCTATGTCCAGTGGTGTTGGGCGATATGCTCCTTCTGTAAAATGCTCTACAGTATCTGCGATCGCCCGTCGATAAGAACCACTGACATCGCGCACAACACCGTCAATATCGAAAATGACTATCGCTTTTGGTGAGAGTTGTTCAGTCATAGAACGCAGAGATTTTAGATGAGTCATTAGGAGGCAGTGCGCCCTTGGAGGTTCCCTCCGTTGTAGCACCTGCCGTTCATTAGTCATTAGTCAATAGTCATTAGTCATTAGTCAATAGTCAGTAGTCACAACAAGTCAAAAATCAAAAGATTTTTTTTATTTTTTAACATTTCATTCTCTGTACCCACTCTTCACTCTCGACTTTACACTCTTTATTTGGAAAGCTGGTAGATATTGCGTTAGAATAGGCGATTGCAAAGTTAGTGAGTGTTGCCCGGATACTCCCCGGAGGTGTGATTGTCCAAGTTTATTTTGAAAATACTGTGGCTAGATGAAAACGTTGCCTTGGCGGTTGATCAAGTTGTAGGCAAAGGCACAAGTCCTTTGACTAAGTACTTTTTCTGGCCAAGGAATGATGCTTGGGAAGAGTTAAAAAAGGAGCTAGAGTCAAAACACTGGATTACCGAAGTGGATCGGGTAGAGTTACTCAATAAAGCCACAGAAGTTATTAACTACTGGCAAGAGGAAGGCAGAAACCGTCCAATGGCTGAAGCTCAGTTAAAATTTCCCGAAGTTGGCTTTACAGGTAGCGCCTAGAGTTGCATAATTCACTCTCCTGCTAAACAAGTGACGTGGGCTTGTATCTTTTTTTTGGCGGAAGGCATAATGCTTAAGTAGGGACGTTCCGTCGGAACGTCTCTACACATCATTGTGTTTTTGATTTAAACGAGAATAGCTATAATCTCTGTTTTTCAAGACACGAGAAAAATTACCCACACACTAAATTCTCTATCAGACTGGCTTGTGTCGGCAATGCCGCCGTTAAGACTTCGCTACCTTCTTGTGTTACTAAAACATCATCTTCAATGCGAACTCCTCGCACATCGGCAAATTCAGATAAGCGCTCCCAATTCACAACATTCTGATATTTTGACCGTAGATTGGCATTATTGAGAATTGCTGGAACTTGATAAAATCCTGGTTCAATTGTGACTAACATTCCCGGACGTAAGGGACGATTTAAACGCAGGTAGCCTAAACCAAAACGGTTGCTCCTTGTGCGTTCCTCTTCATAACCTGCTAAATCTCCCAAATCTTCCATATCATGAACATCCAAACCCAACAAATGACCGATTCCGTGGGGGAAAAAGAGTGTGTGGGCGTCCATTTCTACTAAGTCTTGCGGATTTCCTTGCAAAATGCCTAAATTGACCAAGCCCTCTGCAATGACAGTACAAGCAAGTAAATGTAAGTCTTGATACTCCACACCAGGGTATATCTTAGCAATGCAAGCATCATGAGCCGCTAAGACAACATCGTAAATCTCTCTTTGGGTAGATGAAAATTTGCCATTAACACACCAAGTGCGAGTGACATCAGCTGCCCAACCCATTTCGGTTTCAGCACCAACATCAGCAAGCAACAAGTCGCCCGGTTGCAATGGGTGGTGATATTGCTCATTGTGCAGAACTTCACCGTGAACGGTGACGATACTGTTGTACGAGGTCGTCATGTTATTGGCGATCAGGACTTGTTCCATCGCTGCACGAACTTGTGCTTCAATTTGAGCACGACTTGTAGCTGCCATGCCAGCTTTGTGTGCTTCTACAGTCACCGCTGCGGCTTTTCTCAACTCGGCTAATGCGCCATCGTCGTGAATGAGGCGCAATGAGATAATTGCCTTAGCTAACTCCAAGTCAATGTCTTGTGGTGGCTTTTGCGGCAAAACCCATCTATTCAAAAGTTGTGACTGTTGTGTCCAAGTGGCGGCGTCCTGCACAGCAATCGTTGCTGCATCCTCTATCCACAACTCTAATTCTGCCATTGGTTTAGCAGCCTCTGCTCCAATTATCTGAGCAATCTCCTCACGATGAGGCATTCCTCCATGCCAAAGAGCACTTTCTGGTTGAGGATCATCCATAAAGAGTTCTAACTTGCCTGCAGTGAGGCGAATTGCTGCATTGGGGAGTGGAAGTCCTGCAAAGTAGAGGAAATGACTGTTTGCACGGAATGGAAAGACATTTGCTGGAAAGTTACGCGGATTGCTGCTTCCTGACCAAAGAATTGCCGGAAAATCAATAAGGCTGGCTAGTCGTTGCCGTCGAGTGCGTAGAGTCTCGATGAGAGAGCTAGAGGTTGTTTTTATCATAATCTGGGAAATGAAAGCAAATATCTAAAACTTTTGTTAAAACTTTTGTCAGTTCGTAGACAAAAATGAAGATTTTTTAACAGTCAAAATTTTGCTTAAGATTCGATGGAAAAAAGATATCAACCAGTGTGTTTATCACTATATTTATATAGCGTATTTCTTTTTTGAAAAAATGTCTCTTAGACAAAAAGTCAGTGCAAGTAGCGTCTCATCCTCTAATTGGTCTATTGAGCAATTGCCTGGATTGAGTCAGCAAGAGCAAGCCCAACTGCAAAACTGTGGTAATGACAACCACAGCAGCACTTGTCAAACAAGGGAAAACACCTGCGGATAGGCTAATCTTGGCAAATCAATTACAGATTCATCTTCAGCATGTCAATAAATGGGTAGCATTGGCTGATTTGGCTCGTATCCCCAGTGTAGGAACACAATATTGTGGATTATTGCTGCATGCAGGTATTGCTTCTGTGGCACAGTTAGCAGCTACCTCCATTCACAGATTGCACCAACAACTTCTGCGCTTGGTGGTAGCAACAATGCAACGACGCGATTTATGTCCTTCAGTTGAGCAAGTTCAACAGTGGAGTCAAGAAGCAAAAAGAATTCTGAGTTCTGAGTTGTGAGTGATAAATTTAGTACGCAAAATCAAACTCTTGAGTGTTAACTGTTAACTGTTGACTCATCACTCTTTTGCCAAGACTCCATTGAGGAAGATATCAGCCAGTCCTTCTGCCATTTCTTGCATTTGTTGAGGTGAGGCGTTGGGTTCCATAAGGGTGTTGTTGGAAAAGCCTGCAATAGCAAACATTCCCAAGAAAACTTTTGCGACAAGTTTGGCATCCATCCGACGATAGATTTTTTTGTCCATTGCAGTTTGAAAGAATGCCTCGGCGACATCAGTCATTTTGGCAATGACTTCAGATTGGACGCGATCGCGCAAATCTGGGTGAAACTGTGCCTCCATAAAACAAACCCGCATTAAATCGGCGTTTTTATGCATATTCCACATCCGGCGACGCATAACCTGAGCGACAGCCTTATAACTGCCCATTTCACTCAATTCTGTGAGTAAATCTGTCAGAATCTCCACCCATCCTTGAGTCGCGACCTCTATCAAAATCGCCTTTTTATTGGGAAAATGACGAAACAGAGTGCCTTCAGCAACTCCTGCGGCTTGTGCCAAGTCGCGGGTGGTTGTACCATCAAATCCTTGAGAGGCAAACAATCGCTTCGCCGCTTCTAAAATGCGGCTGCGTGTTTGTGTTTCTGAGGATGCAGGAGAATTAAAAATTCGCATAATAGCTATAGCGATATATCCGGAACAGGATGTGTAGCATTATTGTCTAACGTCAAGTGCTATAACGACAGAAAGCTTAATACAAGATTAAGACCCTGTTGATTCAGTAAACTGTTTGGTAATTGTCAAGTACACTTTACTTTTTCCTCGCAAGGGGACGAAAACAGAATCAGTCTTCTTTATATTATCAGCGCAATTTCGTCATCCGCCCCTGCCTGGATGTAGAGCGTTTTCAATGTTTGGTCACTTGCGGAAAACCTGGATTGGCTGGTACAGATTGGAAAGTAACTGACAAAGGAATATCCCTGTATTGGACTGTTTCTGTGTTGGCAAATTGGAACTCCAAATCTGGAATACGGATGCGTGTTTGTGTTTGTTGAAAATGGAGGAGAATTAAAAATTCGCATAATCACAGCTATGATGGGATATCCGGAACAGGATATGTCGCATTATTGTCTAACGTCAAATGCAATAACGACAGAAAACTTAATACAAGATTAAGACCCTGTTGATCAAATTAATATGTTTGATGTTGTCAAGTACACTTTACTTTTCTTTTCGTGTATGAATAAGACCAGTTACTTCTACCAAAGAGAAGTTAAAAACAAAGTCAGTCAACTTTTTGTATCTTTTCTTGTCGCAGTCCTTCTTTGGTGGGGGTTGCTACCAGGAATTGCTCTGGCAAAGACTGAGACTCCACCAACGCCTGCTGACACTTCGATTCAACCTTATTTGAATCGGGTGATGAAGCAGTTGACAGAATTTCGGCTCGACAATGGTATGAAATTCATTGTCTTGGAAAGACATCAAGCACCTATAGTTTCCTTTTTGACTTATGCTGATGTCGGTGGTGTGGATGAGCCAGATGGAAAGACTGGTGTCGCTCACTTTCTGGAGCATTTGGCTTTTAAAGGTACGACGCGCATAGGTACTTCTAATTACCAAGCAGAAAGACCACTACTTGACAGTTTGGATCAATTGGCAGAACAAATTGCAGCAGCAAAAGCGGCTAATAAAAAAGATGAAGTTGCTAAGTTAAAAGCCCAGTTTAAGAAAATAGAAGCGCAAGCCGCTAAACTCGCCAAGCAAAATGAATTAGGACGAATTGTTGAACAGGCGGGAGGTGTGGGTTTAAATGCCAGTACCTCCACGGAAGCGACTCGTTATTTTTATAGCTTTCCTTCTAATAAGTTAGAACTGTGGATGTCGTTGGAATCAGAAAGATTTCTGGATCCTGTGTTTCGGGAGTTTTACAAAGAGAAAGATGTCATTTTAGAAGAGCGACGTTTGCGAGTGGAAAACTCACCCATCGGAATCATGATGGAAAAGTTGATTGATACATCTTTCAAAGTTCATCCCTACAAGCGTCCAGTGATTGGCTATGACCAAGATATCCGCAATCTGACACGAGAAGATGTGCAGAAGTTTTTTGATGCGTATTATGTTCCCAGTAATTTGACTATTGCTGTTGTTGGTGATGTTAACCCCGAACAGGTGAAAAAACTAGCACAAATTTACTTTGGGCGTTATAAAGCAAAAGAAAAAGCAGTTGCTCAAATCTCTGTAGAACCAAAGCAAACACAAACACGGGAAGTCACTGTTGAGCTACGTTCTCAACCCTGGTATCTGGAAGGTTACCATCGTCCAGCAATAACTCATCCAGATGAAGCGGTTTACGAAATGATTGGTAGCTTGCTCAGTAGTGGACGTACGTCGCGATTGTATAAATCTTTGGTCGAACAGCAGCAGTTGGCGCTTACGGCACAAGGTTTTAGCGGATTTCCAGGAGACAAGTATCCAAATTTGATGTTGTTCTATACTCTCACAGCTCCGGGTCGCACGGTTGATGAAGTGGCGATCGCTCTACGCAAGGAAATTGATAGGTTGAAGACTGAACCAGTTTCTGATACTGAGCTCGAACGTGTGAAAACCCAAGCTCGGGCGGGTTTGTTACGAATACTCGATTCCAATATGGGGATGGCGCAGCAGTTGTTGGAGTATGAAGTGAAAACTGGCTCTTGGCGGAATTTGTTTAAGCAGTTGGATCAAATTATGGCTGTGACGCCTGCTGATATTCAACGGGTGGCGACAGCAACATTTACAACGGAGAATCGTACAGTTGGTAAGCTCTTATCGAAGCAGGGTTGATTAACGATAAGAGGAATGAACCGCAAAGACGCTAAGGGCGCAAAGGAAGGGATATGAAGAAACATAGGGGTAGAAGGAATAAGGGAAAAGTGAAAAGTCTTTATTCGTTGCTAGTTTGTTTTGTGTTGGTTCCGTTGTTGTGTTTTGGAGTGTTTAACACATCTTGGGCGGCGACGACGGCAAAACATTATACTGAGTTGCAGCTTCCACCACTACCTCAAGTGAAGGTACCGAAGTATGAGCGGTATGTGATGAACAACGGCATGGTTGTGTATTTGATGGAGGATCATGAGCTACCATTGGTGAGCGGTTCGGTAATAGTGCGTACGGGCGATCGCCTTGAACCTGCAGATAAGATCGGTTTAGCTCGGTTGACGGGTATTGTGATGCGTTCTGGGGGAACTCAAAAGCATACACCGGATCAACTCAATGAGATGCTGGAGCAACGGGCGGCTTTTGCAGAAACTGGCATTGGTGAAACTGCTGGTAATGCTAGTTTTCAGGCACTCAGTGAAGATTTGGAAATGGTTTTTGGGTTGTTTAGTGAGGTTCTGCGGGAGCCAGTATTCGCTCAGGAAAAGTTGAATTTGGCGAAAACGCAGTTGCGCGGTGCTATAGCCCGTCGCAATGACGATCCAGATGATATCGCAAATCGGGAATTTCAGAAATTGATTTATGGCAAAGAAAGTCCCTATGCCCGGACTGAGGAGTATGCAACGCTGAATAATATTTCCCGTGAGGATTTGCTGAAGTTTAAAGAGCAGTCTTTTTATCCCAATAATATGATTTTGGGAATTGTGGGAGATTTTGACTCTCAGAAAATGCGATCGCTCATTCAGGCTAAGTTTGATGATTGGAAACCTAATCCCAATTTGGCTAAACCTCAGTTACCCAAAGTGTCGCAAAATAGACGAGGTGGTGTCTTTGTTGTCAATCAGCCACAACTGACTCAAAGCAATATTCTCATTGGGCATTTGGGAGGACAGTTTAATAGCCCTGATTATCCAGTGCTGGATGTGTTGAATGGAGTGTTAAATGGCTTTGGCGGACGCTTGTTTAATGAAGTGCGATCGCGTCAAGGTTTAGCTTACTCAGTTTATGGTGCTTGGAGTCCACGATACGACTACCCCGGAATATTCATTGCTGGCGGGCAAACGCGCTCTGATGCTACAGTGCAATTTGTTAAAGCTTTACAACAAGAAATCAAGCGCATACAAGTTCAAAGTGTAACACCTAGGGAGTTAGCTTTTGCTAAGGAGTCTACTCTCAATTCGTTCGTTTTCAATTTTGAAGATCCTGGGCAAACTTTGTCTCGCCTGATGCGGTACGAATATTATGGCTATCCGTCTGATTTCCTATTTCGCTATCAAAAAGCAGTCGCCGCAACGACAGCGGCTGATGTACAGCGCGTAGCACGCAAATATCTCAAACCAGAAAGTTTGGTGACTTTGGTCGTCGGGAATCAAAGTGCTATTAAACCGCCATTAACGCAGTTAGCAACAAAGGTTATGCCTATAGATGTGACAATTCCTGGTTCACCAATACAAGCAACGAAAAACTAATCGATATCTTATCTTAATCTTTGTACAGAGTAGAGGCAATTTCTGAATTGTCTCTTTTTTTTTAGTGAAAAGTTTTTAGACGACGTTTTCATTCAATATAGTAGAAACACATTTACAGTTTACAGTTTCTTGATTCAGTTTCTACTAACTATAAAAAACTGGTGAAGTAGACAACCACTGTTATAGTCTGTGAGAGCTTTAGGATGAACCTTTGGTGATTAGCTACATAAAATCACCGAAAAAGAAAATCTTGTGAAGAAGTTTTTTTTCAATATATACACAGAAGAGTTTTCGCTAAAAGAAAGCTATATCTATATCAGAAACATTAATAAGTTATCAGAAATATAAGGGGCAGAGTAAGCATGAAAAAGAACTCGTGACAGCAGGATTTGTTTTCTTATCTTTGACTTTGCCGCTAAAAGTTTCAGCATTTGAGTTGAGTCAGTTTTTTGTCTTTGATGACAGTTTTTCTAATACTGGTAATGGGTTGACTATTTCTGAGCAAAACTCATCTATAGGTAGCATTTCCCCAGAACAATCGTATTCTCAAGGACAGTTTTACAATAATATTTGGGTGGACTATCTTGAAGAAGAGATAGAATGGAATTCCACATTATTCGCCAATTTGGATACTACTACTCCAACCCTAGCAAACAATAATGATGCAGCATTGGCTACAGCTTTGGATGAATTGAGTGACATATCGGTTGATTTCAATTCTTTGTTAAATGAGGCGATCGCTGAACCAGAGGAATTTGAATTCACAAATAATGTGAACACTTCTTGCATAGGGTCTAACATCACGAATAACGGAGTATTAAAAGAATGTCATCACGCAAACGATGAACTGTTTTTTGATGAGGAATTTAGATTAGAAGAAATGAACACTTCTTGCGTTGTATTGACAAGATGTCATAACCAAAACGATGTTGATGAAATTCATTCCACTACAAATACTCACAATCCTGTAACAGAAACAGTACCAGCAGAAACTAACGCTAAGTCCGTTCCCGAATCTTCGACAGAACTCGGTATCTTGGCGCTTAGTGCTATGGGTGCAGCAGCAATGCTCAAACGCAGACAAAAAACAATTAGACTTGACTTTAGTAGCAAGTTAAATTCTTAGTAAATAATTATCTCGTACAGCAATACCTCACAAAGCCGTGATTCTCAGGAATGACGGTTTTGTTTTTATATCTCCCTTAAGTGTTGACTGTCTTAACAAGAAATTCACAATTTATTTTGAATTGCTATGTATATCATAAAACTTGGTAAATCATGAGAAATCCAAGGAACACAGTAGAT
>JAAUSC010000235.1 GCA_012031965.1 Scytonema sp. RU_4_4 | reverse complement strand
TTGGTTGAGTACTTGAGTGCTTCTTGCTTTTGTCCTAATCGGAGTAGACTTGACCGATGTTATTGAGGGTTCCCGCTTCCATAGAGCGATCCCCGACAGCGCGAGAGATGGGCAGAGATTGATTGAGGTACTTAAGTGCTTCCTGCTTTTGTCCTAAATCGGAATAGACTGCAGCAATGTTATTGAGGGTTGTCGCTTCCATAGAGCGATCACCGATAGCGCGAGAGATGGGTAGCGATTGGTTGAAGTACTTAAGTGCTTGGTGCTTCTGTCCTAAAGCGTTGTAGACTGCGGCGATGTTATTAAGAGTTTTCGCAACGTTTGTGCGATCGCCAACAGCACGAGACAGGGTTAGTGATTGGTTGAGATACTTGAGCGCTTCCTGCTTTTGTCCTAAATCGGAGTAGACTGTAGCGATGTTATTGAGGGTTCTGGCTTCGCCTGCACGGTTCCCAACAGCGCGAGAAAGGGGAAGTGACTGGTTGAGATACTTGAGCGCTTCCTGCTTTTGTCCTAAATCGGAGTAGATTTGACCAATGTTATTGAGGGTTGTCGCTTCACTTGTGCGATCACCAACAGCGCGAGAGATGGGTAGTGATTGGTTGAGGTACTTGAGTGCTTGGTGCTTTTGTCCTAAATCGGAGTAGACTGTAGCGATGTTATTAAGAGTTCTGGCTTCGCCTGTGCGGTTACCGACAGCGCGTCTAAGGGGCAGAGATTGATTGTAGAACTTGAGTGCTTGGTGCTTTTGTCCTAAATTGGAGTAGACTACAGCGATATTATTGAGGGTAGCAGCTTCGCCTTTGCGGTTTCCAACAGCGCGAGAAATGGGGAGTGATTGGTTGTAGAACTTGAGTGCTTCCTGGTTATGTCCTAAAGCGTCGTAGATTTGACCAATGTTATTGAGGATTTTAGCTTCAATAGAGCGATCGCCGACAGTGCGAGAGATGGGAAGTGATTGGTTGAGGTACTTGAGTGCTTCCTGATTTTGTCCTAAATCGGAGTAGACTCCACCGATTCTCCTGAGGATTTCAGCTTCAGTAGAGCGATCGCCGACAGTGCGAGAAAGGGGAAGTGATTGGTTGAGGTACTTGAATGCTTCTTGCTTTTGTCCTAAATCGGAGTAGACTAGACCGATGTTATTGAGGATTTTAGCTTCAGTAGAGCGATCGCCGACAGCACGAGAAAGGGGGAGTGATTGGTTGAGGGACTTGAGTGCTTCCTGAGGCTGACTAATACTTTGGAAGTTAAAACCAAGCTCATTCAATGCTATTGCTTCAAGTTTTTTATCTTTGAGTTCTCGTGCAAGAGGGAGAACTTGCTGCAATGTTTGTATTGCTTGTTGGTGTTGCTCCTGCTGTGTCTGTTGTATTGCTTGCTTTAATAATCGTTCTGCTTGTTGAGTGGATACGTTTTGAGTCTGTCCCCAACTAGGTTGAACCATGAACAACGCGGAAACAGGAGTGACGCACACACCCAAAACCAACAGAGGACTGATAATTTTTTTCATACAAAGAACTGTATCAATTCGCTTTGATAAGTAGGTCAACATTGAAAAACGCAAAATAGAGTCTTTGCGATTACTTCGCTTCACTGCGTTCCGCTCGTAATGACATTTCACGTTTAATTAGGTTCAGCTACTTATCAATAGGGTGTGGCTCGAATAGACATCGTTTTTTGTTGCAAATCAAACTGCATTTCATCGACGACATACTGTCTATCTCTCGCTACTGACTTAATACCACGCAACCGCTCTGGAGAAACCACTGGTGGTCCCAAGTTTACCACTGCTAGACCCTGATTAGCGTTTTTTATTGTTATAGTAGCGAGTGGAAGACTGTTCCAAACGACTTGCTGACCTTGAGGGCGATCGCGTTCACCGCGAATAATCTGATGTCCATTGCTTCTGTAAACTGTCGCACCATTTCTGAAAACGACTTTTTCAACTTGTTTTAAGGGAACCGGGAGAGTTTTGCCACTACGCTGCATTGATAGTGTTTGTCCTGATGGATCAATTGCTGTCACCCGTCCGCTAACTGATTTACCCCCCTTAAGCGAGACATCTGCGAGTTCTGGTAACGCCACAGAAACTGCAACTGGCTCTGCTTTGACTTGTGCTTGTGTCAATAAAAAATTTTTCTGTTCTACATTCTGACTACTGACAGCTTGGGAGTTTGCTGCTAATCCTGTTGTCAGAGCTAAAATTGCCACAACTACCTTGAAATAAGGTTTCATAGCTTATAAGTGTTTTATCTTAGATTCCACTTTCTTTGTTATACTTCTCAGCTATCTACCAAATTTCCGTAAAATAGGGCAAATAAATTGATGAATTTTATAGATAGTACTAGCATAATGACTTTCTTTATCCTTGGAGTGCTTTTGTGACTCAGGCTCCTCAACCTAGCCAGGAACCGAATATTTTAGGTAAATTTGCCAGTGTCGTTGGCTTATTAGGTATTGCTTTGTTCTTTGCAGGCTGGATTTACCGTTGGTCATATTTCTACTTTTTTCAACTAGAAGTAACTAACCTTGACTTTCCTGCACAGTCTTTTCTTTTCGTTCCCTTACAGATATTTTTAGGAGATGGTTGGGCAGTATTCAGAACGGTGCTGGCTTTTATTCTTGCGATAATTGCTATTCAACTGACTTTATGGTTAATTCAGTTAATAACTAAGGCATTTGTCAACACATTCAACCAAATTTTATCAACTCGAATCATCCCCGCAACCGAACGCAGGCGTTCATGGATAGCAAAACAATTAAACTCTCTGGTAAACTCTCTGGCTATCTTTAGTTCTCAACAGTTACGTTCAGTTGAGTTTTTGCGCTCATTAGTCAATGAAATCGTTATAGTATCCTGGGTATTAATTGTCATCTTTTGGTTAGCTCGGTGGCAAGGCATTGCAGATGCTCGTCGAGACGCTAGTCAAAACTCTACCTTACCTGTGGTAGCGCTTATTACACCTGAAGAGAAATTTGCATTGGGACGCAAACTTGATGATGTGTTCGCCGATCCACCCTTGAAAGGTTATCGAATTCTAGGAGATAGAGGTTTGTTCGATGACTTGCGTGGAAAGGAAGATACTGATATCAGCAATCCCAACCAACCTAGAGTTTGGCGCATCCTTCTAGAACGTGGCGGCTGGATTTATTTATTTCAAGCATTACCCGCAAATGCAAAAGCAAATGAGCGTCCCTTGGTGTTGGCTGTTCAACAAGGTGACAAGGGACATGTATTAATTCGTAGTCCAGAAGTTTCTAAAACCAAATAAGTAGATGAACAAAAATATTTACAGTCATTGCGTTAGCGCAGCGTGCCCGGAGGGCATACGAAGCGAAGCAATCGCAAAGGCTGGGATTGCTAAGAAAGCGGGAAGCCCCCTCCGGGGTCTACATTTCGCTGAGTCCCAAGGGGACACGCTGCGCGAACGCTCCATTCGCAATGACATTGTGTAATATCATGTCCGGATGAATACTTGTAAAAAACGAAGAACCTCACCCCGCCCTCCGGGCACCCCTCTCCTTATTAAGGAGAGCCAGTGCGTTAGAGGGTTTCCCCCCAACCCCACTATTGTGGGGACCCCTAAGCCCCCCGTTGTAGCACCTGGCGTGAGGGGATGGGGGTGAGGTCTTCTTATTGTAAGTAATTAGGCGAACTTGATATCACTTGCCAAGACGTACATGAAAAATCAGGATTTATAAGGAACCGCAGATGGACGAGGCAGTGCGTTGGGCGGGTTCCCCGACTTGTAGCACCTGCCGTGCAGATGCACGCAGATAAATCATTTGAGTCGCAGAGTGAGACGCTACACGTACCCTAGATAGTTGTTGAGACTGGTGCAAGATCTCAGATACAACTGAGATGCACTGACGTTCTGGAAAACTCGCAATGCTGAGATATCTAACAAACCGCAAAATACTAGCTGCTCTCTTTGCACTAGTGACCTGTATTACTCTTGTATACGGTTGCTTTTCTGAACAAAAAACTCTATCACTACCACCACAGTTACTTACAGACCCATTTCTACAACTCCCCACTCAATCTTCAGTGCGAGTTGTGTGGTTTACTGAGTTCGCTGGTTCCAAACATAATGTTGCATATGGCGACAATCTTCAGCAAACAGCCGCAGCAAATACAACCAAACTCAGCCGGATACGAGAAGATCAGGAATCAAAAGTAGGAAACCAAAAGGAAAACGGACAAGTTTACAAGCAACCAGTCCAACGCGACATTTGGCGACATGAGGCGGAAGTCGTTGGCTTAACTCCGCGCAAGCGAGTTTCTTATCGCATCACAAGCATCAGAGAAGATGGCGAGAGTGTTAGTAGTAAGACTTTTACCCTAGCACCTACCCCAACTTCAGGAACACCATTGAAAATTTTGCTGACTTCTGACCATCAATTGAAACCAATGGTCGCAGCAAATCTGCAAAAGGTCGTGGAAACAGTTGGTAAAGTAGATGCGGTGTGGTTAGCAGGAGATACAGTGAATATTGCAGACCGCGCCTCTGAATGGTTTGATGATAATGGAGGTGGTGCTTTCTTCCCTAGTTTGCAAGGTCGTGCCAAGTTTGAAAAAGATATTAATGGAATAAAGACATCTTTTATTGGTGGAGAAATTATTCAAAACGCTCCCTTGTTTCTCAGCATTGGTAATCATGAAGTGATGGGACGCTTTGGTAAAGGCGGGAGTTTAGGCGATGAATTTAATGATGCGTTTCCGCGTACAGTTGCTAGGAAGTTGTATGGGGAAAAATCGCTAAAAGATAATTCTTATAATACTGATACCTACGAAGAAATTTTCACATTACCCCAAAGTCAAGAAGGTGGAGAAACTTATTATGCAGTTAGTTTTGGTGATGTGCGTCTAGTGGTTCTGTACGCGACGAATATCTGGCGGACTCCCAGGATGGATGTAGAAGCGAAAGGAAAGTTTCAAGAAAGAGATAAAGATTTGCAAAATCCAGAAAATTGGGGTTACGGACAAGTTATTTTTGAGCCAATTGCTAAAGGAAGCAAGCAGTACAACTGGTTGAAACAAGAACTCAACAGTACTGAGTTTAAACAAGCAAAATATAAAGTCGTGATGTTTCATCATCCGCCTCATTCTTTGGGCGATAATATTGTCCCTGCTTATACTAATCCCGTGCAGATTATTGAACGTGATGCAAATGGCAAGATTAAGGCAGTACGTTACAAGTATCCTAAAAAAGCAGATTATCTTATTCGCGATGTGATGCCCTTACTTGAAGCGGCTAATGTACAGATGGTATTCTACGGACATTCGCATGTCTGGAACCGCTTTCAGAGTCAGTCGGGAATGCACTTTCTAGAAACATCTAATGTTGGTAATACTTACGGTGCTTTCTTGAGTGGCGATAAGCGTCCAGTTCCACCAGGTGACAAAAAGGATTATGCTGCACTTGGGGATCCCAATGGGTTAGAGGCAGTTTTACCAACAATAGCTCCATTGCTCGGTAAAGATGGTAAACCCATGCCGTATATTGCTAGTAATGAGATTACGACTTTTAGTATTTTTGACACAGGTACGGGTACAGTGAGCAGTTATCGTTTTGAAACTAGTCAGCCGGATGCGAAAGTTGTGAAATTTGATGAGTTTGAGTTGCTATAATTGGGATAGTAACTTGTTATACTCTGCGTGTGAGCCAACCCAGAACCAAATGACAGTATCCCCATCTAACTGTCCAACTGCCCGATAACTTCTGCTGATCCGAGCAGAATAGATTGGTAACTCTGGATGCACCTTTTTGAAGCGCAGACTTGCATGTCCAGGATCTTGCTTGAATTGACGATATGCCTCACGTGTCTGTTCCTGGATTTGATCAGGCAGATCAGCAAAGGCTTTGCGAAACTGAGCAGTTGTACGTGACTTCACAATGTTTCAGGATCTAGCTCTTGGGTTTCACCTGCGTGATACTCAGCCATTGCTGCGGCTGCAAGTTTGGCAAGAGCATCCTGGGAATTTGCAAATGATTCATCCCACCGGATGTCGTCTTCAAGTTCTTCCAGAATCATTGCAGCGATCGCATCCTGCTCACTAGCAGGCAAGGTTTTCAATCGGGCGATCGCTTGTTCGAGTAAGTTGGTCATCGCTATTGTACTTTAAACAAAAGACACTCTTAATTGTCGATGATCTCAAAGTTGAAGTCAGCTGCAGGCATAATCTTAGAATGACTGATCGCGGTTTTTAGAGCGCCGTAATCCTTCATCAATTTCCCGCATTTCCTCATCCAGTCTTAAGGTTAGCGTAGTCTTTGGATTTGCAGCTAAAATTAAAATCTTTTGAGTCATTACCTTAATCTGACTATGTAACCAGTGGTAAACACTAGCTTACTTCACATAATCTTTGATTTAGGGATATCAGCTTTAGTGCCAATTATCCATCAACTGAACAACACCCCATTGTCCATTCGTCAACCAAGCAGAATTTCCTCGTTCCCACGCTCCGCATGGGAATGCGTAGTTGGAGGTTCTGCCTCCCGAAGTTTACCAGAGGCAGAGCCTCTGTGTCTGCATTCCCTGGCTGAGCCAGGGAACGAGCAACTGAGAACCCCTATAAATCTTATAGATTTAAATAAATGCCTCACCTAAGCGATCGCTTGCTCTAGTTTAAACTCCAGTAATAAAATTTGCATGGTTCTCAATTGAATGAGGAAGGTTATAGCTATTGGGCTGTTGTGACTCATCGAATCAAAGTTGCCTGAAAGGGAAGCATCCCAAATGTGTAAATTTATTTGATTTTGTAGTGCGGGCTTCTAGCCCGCTTCGGTTATAAACTAGGGAGTCCCACTACCATTTTTTTGCAAAATTGGGATGCTCCCCCCATTAATGACTAATGACTTCAATTTCCCCCAGCTTTTTGTCAAAAATGTTAGGCAAAGCCGTCCCGTAGGCAGCGCTCGCGTTGTTTTGACAGCCGAGGGATGAGTTAATCATAACTTACAGAATATAACTTACAGAATATTCAAAAAAGTACACTTTAAAAAAGTACACGAGTTACCTATGAAACTGAGCCTGTGCATGATTGTCAAAAACGAAGAAGCAACACTGTCTAAATGTCTTAGCAGTGTTAAAAATGTGGTCGATGAAATGGTAGTATTAGATACAGGTTCTACAGATAGTACTCCACAAATTGCCACAAAATTTGGTGCGAAAGTGCATCACTTTGAATGGTGCAATGACTTCAGTGCTGCCCGGAATGAAGCTTTAAAATACGTCACAGGTGATTGGATTCTTGTATTAGATGCGGATGAGACTCTCACGCAGAAGATTGTACCGCAACTCAAGCAAGTGATACGAAGGGAAGAATACCTTCTTATCAACCTCCTACGTCATGAGGTGGGAGCAGAACAATCACCTTATTCCTTGGTTTCCCGTCTTTTCCGCAATCATCCAGACATCCGCTTTTCTCGCCCTTACCATGCATTAGTGGATGATAGCGTATCCGAACTTTTAAGCAAGGAACCACATTTGCAAGTGGGATATTTGGAAGGGATCGCTATTCTACACACAGGATACCAAAAAAGTGCGATCGCCCAACAAGATAAACTTACCAAAGCGCAAGCAGCGATGGAGGAGTTTGTTGCCTCTCATCCTAATGATCCTTATGTTTGTAGTAAGTTGGGAGCGCTCTATGTAGAAACTGGGAAGCTCGTAGAAGGTATCAAATTGTTGGCGCTGGGAGTCGCTTCTTGTAAGGAGGAGTACGAGACTTTATACGAACTCTACTATCATCTTGGCATTGCCTACTCTCGTTTGCAAAATTATAAAAATGCGATCGCCCACTATGATGCTGCAGTGAAATTGCCTATTTACCCAATTCTCAAACTAGGAGCATACAACAATCTGGGCAACTTACTCAAAGTCATTGGAGATTTAAATGGTGCTAAGACTGCTTACCAAATAACAATTAAGATTGATCCCAATTTCGTTCCAGGATATTACAATCTAGGGATGACGCTAAAGGCAATGAATTCATTCAAAGATGCCATCTTAGCTTATCGAAAAGCCATTGAGTTAAATCCTCAGTATGCCGAAGCATATCAAAACTTGGGAGTCTTGTTGCTGAAACTTGGCTATGTACAAGATAGTCTGATGACTTTTAAAAGAGCGATCGCCCTTCATGAACAGCAACAAAATCTTGAAGAGGCGAAACGACTGCGCCAAGGTTTGGAAGAAATGGGCTTGTTGCGTTAATGAATTTGCGGTTTGATATCAAATCCGGTAGCATCTGAATGATTAAAAAACCGCAGAGGCGCAGAGAACGCAGAGGAAGAGGAAGGAGAAATAATTCCGAGACAAACGGATTTGATATGAGATCCTTTCCGGTTGCTTCCGAATTCTATGATATTTTCAAGAAAAAAACTTTGCGTACCTCTGCGCTATCCTCTGCGTACTTTGCGTTGAAAAAATATAATTCTGATGCCAACGGATTGGATATGATGTAGAGACGTTGCATGCAACGTCTCTACAGGATGCGACTAAATAAGTGATTTGACAAATTTTTCCAATCTATCCATCCCCTTTTCAATTGTTGCCATATCTGTAGCGTAGGAAAGGCGAATATTGTCATCAGCACCAAAAGCGATTCCAGGAATAACTGCGACTTGCTCTTTTTCTAGCAAAGTGTTACAAAAATCCAGGGACTTTAGTCCTGTTTTGCGAATATCGGGAAATAGGTAAAAAGCGCCATCTGGTTTTGGACAACTCAGCCCAGGGATAGCATTGAGTCTTTCAAACATGACTTCTCGCCGTTTGGCGAAAGCTTGGCGCATTTCTTCCACACAATCTTGCGAACCTTCCAAAGCTGCGATCGCCCCATATTGAGCAAAGGTACAGACGTTCGACGTACTATGGCTTTGGATGGTAATTGTTGCTTTAATCAAATCAACAGGTCCTGCCAAATATCCAATGCGCCATCCTGTCATGGAGTAAGCTTTAGCAAACCCATTGCTGATAATAGTTCGAGCAAAAATATCTGATCCTAGTACACCAATGGTGATGTGTTTTGCACCATCGTAGAGAATCTTTTCATATATCTCATCAGAAACGACAAGAATGTCAGCCTCAACAATAATTTGGGCGATCGCCTGAATTTCCTCTGGTGTGTAAACCATACCAGTGGGGTTAGATGGCGAGTTGAGGATAAAAAGCTTTGTCTTAGACGTAATCGACTGACGCAACTGTTCTGGTGTGATTTTGTAACCAGTGGAAGCATCTGTAGGAACAATGACAGAGACTCCACCTGCAAGCGTCACCATTTCGGGGTAACTTAACCAGTAGGGCGCGGGGATGATGACTTCATCTCCTGGTTCAATCAGCGCCAGCATTAAGTTAAATAGAGAATGTTTCCCACCGTTGGTGACGATCACATTTTCTGCTTTGTAATCAAGACCATTGTCAGCTTTTAACTTGCGAGCAATGGCTTCTCTTAGCTTTGGCTCCCCAGATGCTGCTCCATACTTAGTTTTGCCTTCGTCTAAAGCTTTCTGAGCAGCAGCTTTGACGTGCGCTGGACTGTCAAAATCTGGTTCTCCAGCGCTAAAACTACAAACATCAATTCCTTCTGCCTTCATTGCCTTAGCCTTGGCTGCAATAGCTAAAGTTATAGAAGGTGCTACTTGACTTACTCGTCCTGCCAGTTTCATCGTCACTCGTTTGGCAAACTTCTGACATATTTAAGAATATCCCAGAAATTCTATAGATATTTGTCTCTTAAGGATTCCTTTGTTGATTTAAGGGTTTTCATCCCCGTTAGGGGAAAGCGCTTGACTGACATTACGGCTCATTGGTGTTGCGCATTTAACCCTCTAGCTGTAAATCAAATTGTTTCCATCCCTTTGCAGGGAAGAGGTAGTGGAAAGAACCCAAAAATGCTTGGTGATTTGTATTCTTCAAGTTTCCATCCCTTTGCAGGGAAGAGGTAGTGGAAAGGTTCACTTCTAGAACCCTTACTGGGAGCGCGTTTTAGACCCCCAAATCGACACACCTCTAGAAAACGATTAAAAATTTTCAAAAATCAATTAATTTTGGCGTCTGAAAAGCTTACTGGGTAAGCCATCGACGCATCTCAACGAAGTTATGCGGTTTTCAAGGATCGGAGGAGATGCGTCGATGAAGTTCAACACACTCTCGTGAACTACCCGACGCTGACCTTCGGTACAGCACGGGCTTCCCAATTCATTGGCAACAGCCTCCAGAACTCCGTAATTCTATTGGTCTTACATTGCCTCCAAGGGCAGGAGTCCTGGTTCCCAAGAC